>JAPFFX010000334.1 GCA_026645375.1 Citricoccus sp. WCRC_4
CGGGGTCACGCCGCCGGTGGCGCCGTCCGGGGAGGCGGCACCGGCCGCCGTCGGGCCCTCGCCGCTGCTGACCGGGGCATCCGGGTTCGGCACGCCGCAGTCCTGCGGGGCCGCCGCGTCCGGGGCGGACGGGTCCTCCAGGGTGAAGCCGTACTGCTTGGCCTCGGAATGGCCGTCGGAGTAGACCACCCGGTAGGCGACGTCGTAGTCGCCGTTGGGCATGCCCTCGCACAGGGCCGAGGTCAGCCCGGGTCCGGCGACCTGCGCGGCGCCGTCCTGCCACTGGTGCCCGGCCTCGTCCGTCACCGTGACGAGGTTCTGGATGCCCTGGCCGGTGATGAGGTTGCCCGAGAACGTCAGGGACAGCTCGTCCGGTGCCGCCGTGACGGTGGCCCCGGCCTCGGGGGTGGTGGACAGCAACTGGTCGTGCGCGAGCGCCGGGGGTGCCGCGGCGGTGGCCGCGGACAGGGCGAGCAGGGCCGCGGCAGTGACGCCGCCCAGGCCTCGGCCGGGGGCCCGACGTCGGCCGGCGGGCCGGTTGCCGGCCGTCCGGTGGGTGGCGGCGCGGGTGGTCCGGGCGGTGGAGCCGTGGGCGTCCAGGGCAGGGTGCAGCGGGAAGTCAGGGGGGTTCATGGTGTCCTTTGCGGTCCCGGGCCGTACTCGGCGCCGGGCAGGTGGGTGTCAGCGGTCAGAGGGACAGCGCTGGCACCGGCGGACCCCGCAACCGGAGGGCGGACGACACGACCGCACCGGCGCGCAGCACCGGGGCGACGGGACGGGAGGGCAGCCGCGGTCGACGGACCGCGGGGACCCAGCGGGCCAGCCGGGCGCCCGGCGAGTGCAGGACGAACCCGACGGCGAGCTCCACCACGCGGGCGGCCATCGCCTCCCCGCGGCGCAACAGCAGCACGGTGGCCACCGCGGCCAGCACGTGGGCGGCCACCATGGCCAGGCTGGGGTGGTCCGCAGCCTGCAGCGTCTCGGCACCGGGCAGGGGGCCGGCCCCGAGACCGGGTGCAGTTGCGGGCTGGGACGCCGCGGCGGCGGGGGAAGCCAGGGCGGCGTGGGCGGCGGGGCCGGCTTGGCCCGCGTGGGCGCCGTGGACAGCATGGGCGGCGTGGTCTGACAGCACGGAACCACCCGGGTGACCCGGCAGGGCCGCGGACTGTGAGTAGAGCCAGTGGAAGAGCAACTGGCTGGATGCCACGGCGGACCCCAGCCGCCACCAGGACAGGGCCCTGCCGGCCAGGGCGGTGCACAGCGGGCCGGCCAGGGCCAAGGTGAGGATCCAGACGACCGGTGCGGGGCCGGCGTCGTGTCCGGGCTCGGTGCCCCCGGCCAAGGTGTGGGATCCGGCGGCCACCAGGGTGGCCACGACGGCCGCGGCCCAGCCGCGCAGCAGGCGGGCCGGGCCGCGCAGGCGGCCCGGGTCGGCCCCGCGGTTCGCGGGACGGTGCCGCGCTGGGCTCATGGAACGGTGCTCCACCGCGTGCACCTCCCACCGCGTCGAGACCCTCGGGTTGCCCTCGTTCTGATGACCACCCATGGTACGCGAGTTCTACCGAGCGTAGAAAAGCGATCGCGTCGGTTAAACGCCCAGGGCGTCCCGCCATGGCGGGACGCCCTGTGATGAACGGCCGGAGCCGTCAGGCCTGCACCGGGTCACTTGCCGGTGGCAGCGGCCTTCAGCTTGGAGCCAGCGGAGATCTTGACCGAGTGGCCGGCCGGGATCTCGATGGTCTCACCGGTCTGCGGGTTGCGGCCGGTGCGGGCGGCGCGGTCGGTGCGCTCGACGGAGAGCCAACCGGGGATGCTGACCTTCTCGCCCTTGGAGACCTGGGAGGCGAAGGTCTCGAAGAGTGCGTCCAGCACGCCGTTCACGGCGGACTGCGACAGGTTGTTCTTCTCGGCGACGGCGGCAACCAGTTCGCTGCGGTTCATAGCCATGTGTCCTCCTGGACGTCGGTGTTGATTCGTTCAAGCCCGGACCGGCGGGGCCGGGCACATGGTTGGAAAGCTACCACCCGGAAGGCCCCCAACATGGCCGAGAGGCGCCGGAACACGCGGATTTCCAGTGATTTTTCCCCGATTTGCCACCATTCGGGCCGTTTTCGGGCCCCCGGGGGTCCCAGCACCCGTCGTGCAGGCCTGCGCAGCGGCGCCCCGCCGCAGGGCCCGAGGGGGCGCCGGCCGGTCCCGCGCTGCACAGCCGGAAGGGGTGGCAGACCAGGTGGTCTGCCACCCCTTCCGGCGTGGATCAGGCGGTGCCGTTCAGGCACCCTCGCCGGCGATGAGCACCGGCGCGTGGATCACCAGGAGGACTTGGTGATGCCCGGCAGTTCGCCGCGGTGGGCCATGTCCCGGAAGCGGACACGCGAGATGCCGAACTTCTGGAAGGTGCCGCGCGGGCGGCCGTCGATGGCGTCGCGGTTGCGCACCCGGATCGGGGACGCGTCGCGGGGGAGCTTCTGCAGGCCCACGCGAGCTGCCTCGCGCGCCTCATCGGAGGCGTTGGGGTCCACCAGGGTCTTCTTCAGTTCCTGGCGCTTCTCGGCGTAGCGGGCAACGATGACCTTACGCTGCTCGTTCTTGGCAATCTTGGACTTCTTCGCCATGCCTCAGCGCTCCTCTCGAAAATCGACGTGCTGGCGGACCACCGGGTCGTACTTCTTGAGCACGATGCGGTCCGGGTTGTTGCGGCGGTTCTTGCGGGTCACGTAGGTGTACCCGGTGCCGGCGGTGGACTTGAGCTTGATGATGGGACGTACGTCCTTGTCCTTGGCCATGTCAGAGCTTCACTCCCTTGGCGATCAGGTCGGCGACGACGGCGTCGATCCCGCGCACGTCGATGGTCTTGATGCCCTTCACGGACAAGGTCAGCGTCACGTTGCGACGCAGGGACGGCACCCAGTAGGTCTTCTTCTGGATGTTCGGGTTGAACCGACGCTTGGTGCGACGGTGCGAGTGGGAAATGCTGTGGCCGAAGCCCGGCCCAGCCCCGGTTACCTGGCAGTGTGCTGCCATGATCACTCCTCGTTGCAAGTAGTAGTAAAAGAACGGGCGGAACCCGCTGTGGAGCCCCCGGTCAGACCGGCGCACCACGAGTCCCGCCACCAGTTGTGACACCGCGCTCTTACTGCGACTTTCCGAAGGGATAACCAGGCTGGGTGAGAACCAACCGAAGCGCCCTTGATCGCTGGGGAAGACGGTGAGCCCCGCGCGTCGCCGGGTGGCGGACGCGGGATCCGATGTGCGGGAGTCACGCTGTTTTCCGACGCCCTCTCCTCCCGGTGCAGGCACCGGGCGCGCGAGGACACAGCGTGGCTTGACGCCGTTCCATCTTAGGGCAGGGCGTCGCGGCGATCAAACCGACGCGATCAGGAGGGGGTGAGGCCGGCCGCGGTCAGGACGGGGTCACGGAACACCCAGTGGCCGGGTTCCAGGTGACCCAGGATCTTGGCCCCGATCCGGCCGATGTCCTCGAGGTCCTCGTCGTCCAGGACGTCCAGCAGGCAGGCGCGCACGCTGGCCACGTGGTGGGGCGCGATCCGGATGACCTCGTCCATGCCGGGATCGGTCATCTCGGCCAGGGTGACCCGCGCGTCCTCGGTGGAGGGCCGGCGGTGGATCCAGCCCCTGGCCTCCAGTTTCCGGGCCACGTGCGAGAGCCGGGACAGCGAGGAGTTGGTCCGGGCCGCCAGCTCGCTCATGGGCAGCGGGCCGTCGTTCTCCGACAGCATGGCCAGGACCTGGTACTCGAAGAAGCTGACCGGCCCCTCGCGGTGGAGGTCCGCCTCCAGGGCCGGCATGAGCTGCATGTGCGTGGCCACGATGCTCAGCCAGGCCCGGCGTTCCTTCGGCGTCAGCCAGCGGACCTCGCCGCCAGCTCCGCCCGACTCCACGTTGTCAGCGTCTTCCCCACCGTCCATGGAGGTGAGTATCCCACGTCCGGAGGCCCTCCGCTGAAGACCGACGGTGGGTCAGCGCGCCCCGGCCGTCATGCGCCGCCGCTGCCAGGAGACCAGCTGGATGACGACCACCGCCACCAGGGCGATGAGGAACATGGCCGAACCGATCACGTTGGCCTCCGCCGGGATGCCCCGCGCAGCGGCCACGTAGACGAACTTCGGGAAGGTCTCCAGGGTGCCGGAGTTGAAGTTGGTGATGATGAAGTCGTCGAAGCTCATCGCGAAGGAGAGCAGCCCGGCGGCCAGGATGCCCGGCACCAGTTGGGGCAGGGTCACGCGGAGGAACACCTGGGCCGGGGACCCGTAGAGGTCCCGTCCCGCCTCCTCCAGCCGCGGGTCCAGGGTGGACACCCTGGCCCGGATGGTCACGACCACGAAGGACATGCAGAACATCACGTGGGCCAGGACCACGCTCCAGAACCCCAATTGCATCCCCACGTTGAGGAAGAGGGACAGCAGGGAGGCACCCAGCACCACCTCCGGGGTGGCCAGCGGCAGGAAGATCAGGAATCCGGCGGCGTCGCGGAAGCGGAAGGCGTAGCGGCCCAGCCCGTAGGCCAGCAGGGTGCCCAGGACCAGGGCGATCGCGGTGGCCACGAGTCCGACCTGCAGGGAGGTCTGCACCGACTCGCAGACCGCCGGCGCCCCACAGGGGTCCTGCCAGTTCTCCCAGGTGAACCCCCGCCAGGTCAGGTTGGTGCGGGCCGGCTGGTTGAAGGAGAACACGAAGATGTACGCGATCGGGACCAGCAGGTAGATGAACGCCAGGCCGCCGAGTACCGGGATGGCCCAGCGGCCGATCGCCCGGCCCAGTCCCGAGCGTGCCGGCCCGGCGGCCGCGGGACCGCCCGGGACGTGCCCGGGGGTGAGGGAGCCGGCCGGGGTGGACCGGCCGGCCGGCGGAGGGGCCGGCGTCGTGGTGGT
>JAPFFX010000310.1 GCA_026645375.1 Citricoccus sp. WCRC_4
CGCCCGGACGGGGACGCCGGTGGCCGGCGAGGCGGCGTCCGGGAGGGCGCCGGCGGAACCGGTGGACGCGAACCTGCAGCCGCGCAGCCACCTGATGATCAGCCTGACGGCGGCGACCAGCTGGTCGCTGATCGGGCTGTACCAGTCCGTGGGGCCGGGCCTGATCGGAGCGGCGCTGGAGGTGGACAGCCTGACCGCCCTGGGCGGGATCGTGGCCATCGTCCTCGGGGTGGCCGGCCTCGTGCAGGTCCTGTCCCGGGACGTCGCCTACCCCGCGGCCCGGCGCCTCGGTCACGTGTTCGTCATCCTGGGGATCACCGGCTTCGCCGCGATGCTGGTGACCGGGCAGGTGTGGCTGGCCCTGGTCGCCTCGGTGGGGGCCGGCGTCGGGCACGGGTTCACCTACCTGAGCGCCACGCAGGAGATGGGCGAGCTGGTGCGCCGCCACCCCGCCCGGGCCGGGTCGCTGATGAGCCGGTACTTCGCGATCGCCTACCTGTGCATGGGCGGATTCTCCGTGGGCCTGGGCATCGTGGGCGACCTCTGGGCGCTCGTGCCGGCCGCCCTGGTCCTGCTCACCGCCCTGGCGGCCGGCTGCGCGGCGATGCTGTTCTCCCACAACCGCTGAGGACTCCATCCTTGGATGGACAATCCATGCCGGGAGGACAGGGGGATTTGTCCATCCTGAGAGGATGCGTGGCCGGGAGGGCCGGCAGGCCGTCGAGACGCACCCAGCGGGTGTCATCCTGGGTGCGAGAGCATTGCTCTTGACGTCCCGCCGGTCAGAGCGGGTCGCTCTTCCCGAAGGGAACCGTCATGTCCCAGAACTCCTCCTACCACCTGATCCTCGGCGCGGGCCCCGTCGGCCGCGCCACCGCCTCCCTCCTGGCCGACCGGGGACACGACGTGGTGCTGGCCAGCCGCTCCGGCACCGGTCCGGAGGTCCGCGGGGCCCGCCGCCTCGCCCTCGATGCCGCCGACGCCCCTGCCCTGACCCGTGCCGCCACCGGCGCCGCGGTGGTCTACAACTGCATGAACCCCGGTGACTACACCCGGTGGGAGATCGAGTGGCCGCCGCTGCAGACCGCCATGCTGGCTGCCGCCGAGTCCACCGGCGCGGTGTTGGCCAGCGTCTCCAACCTGTACATGTACGGCCCGCAGCGCCAGGGTTCCGTGCTCACACCCGCCTCCCCGGAGGACGGCACCGACCACAAGGGCGTGCTGCGGGGATCCATGGACCGCGAGGCGCTCGCGGCCCACCGGTCCGGACGGATCCGCACCGTGATCGTGCGTGCCTCGGACTACGTCGGCACCGGCGTGGGGGCCAACGGCATGGGCACCCGGCTCGTCCCGGACGCGCTGGCCGGGAAACGGGCCGTGTTCCTCGGCGACCCGGACCTGCCCCACTCCTGGAGTGACGTCGCCGATGTTGCCGCCACCCTCGTCACCGCCGCCGCGGCCCCGACGGCCCACGGCCGGGTCTGGTTCGCCGCCACCAACCCGCCACGCACCCAGCGGGAGCTGCTGACCGAGGTGCTGGCCGCCGTCGGGCAGCCGATGGTGAGGACCTCCACGGTCCCCGCCTGGGCACTGAGGGCACTGGGCGCGGTGGTGCCCTTCGTGCGCGAACTGCAGGGCGTCCAATACCAGTTCACCGGCGCCTGGGTCATCGACTCCACGGCCACGGAGCGCGAGCTGGGCATCGCCCCGACGCCCTGGGCCGAGGTGCTGCGCCGCACCGCCACCGGAAACGGAGGACGACCGGTGGGGCCCCGGGGGCAGGCGACCGGCCGGCGTCCGGCCTGATCAGCGACCCACCGTTGCGGCACGGTCACGCGTCCGCTGTGGTGCGCACCTGCTCGGCACCGCGGTCCGCGAGCGTCGCAACAGCACCAACGCCTGGGTGCTTCACAGCCTGGGCACAGGTAGGACAGAATCCCCTGACAGGATAGGGGTCTGGACTGGGATGTGGGCACCCCCGTCCTTCCACCCGTCCGCCTCTAGGAGCGCACCATGAACTCGTCACTTCCTGGCCTGTCCGCCGGCTCCCCGGCCGCAGGACCGTCAGCCGCCGCCGGTTCGCCGACCTCCCTCGCGGCCCTGCACGAGATCCTGCCGAAGCTCTCCCATCCGGACGGCAGCCCCCTGCGCGCGCTCGTCGTGGACGACGAGCCGATGCTGGCGGACCTGGTCTCCATGGGCCTGACCCTGTGCGGCTGGGAGGTGCACGTCGCACATGCCGGACACGCCGCCGTCGAGACCGCCCGTAACGCCCAGCCGGACGTGCTGGTCCTGGACTGGATGCTGCCCGAGCTGGACGGGCTCCAGGTGCTGGACCGGATCCGCTCCTTCCGTCCCGAGGTGCCGGCGCTGTTCCTCACCGCCCGGGACTCGGTGGACGACCGCATCCGCGGCCTGGCGGCCGGCGGGGACGACTACGTCACCAAGCCGTTCTCGCTGGAGGAGGTGCTGATCCGCCTGCACCGGCTGGTCCAGCGTTCCGGGGTGGCCGCCCAGGACTCGGACGAACTCGTGGTGGGGGACCTGGTCCTCAACGTCCGTACTCACGAGGTCACACGCGGAGGGGACCCGGTGGACCTGACCGCCACCCAGTTCAACCTCCTGCAGTACCTCATGGAGAATCCCCGGGCCGTGCTGTCCAAGGCACAGATCCTGGACCGGGTCTGGCAGTACGACTTCGGCGGGCAGGCCAACATCGTCGAGCTGTACATCTCGTACCTGCGCAAGAAGATCGACGCCGGCCGCGAACCGATGATCCACACCGTCCGGGGTGCCGGATATGTTATTCGCCCGGCCTGAGGCCGCCGGGGTGACCTCATCGTCCGGAGGGCCCCCGGGCCCGCCCTCCGACCCGGACACGGCGTCCCCGCCGGCGCCGGCGGCCCCGGCCCCGGGTGCCTCACCCCCCTCGGCGGGAGACCCCGTCCGGAACCGCACGGGTGCCCGGCCCCGGCGGCGGACGAGCCTGGCCGTGAGGACCGCGGCCGGCGTGGTGGCCCTGCTGGCCGTCGTCCTCAGCGTCTTCACCGTGGCCTCCCTGGCCCTGACGGGGAAGGCCGTGGACACCCAGCTGGAGGAGAACCTGGCGCAGATCTGGTACCGCTCCTACACCTACATCACGCGCGGTTCGAGCGACGAGGTGCCGGACTTCCGCCGCGATCCGCTCGACGCCTCGGGCACGGCGGCGGGAATGGTGGCAGTGGTCACCGTCCACGGCGCGGTGGTCCAGGCCTCGGCCGAGAACGACAACTGGGACGAGGTGGAAATCTCCACGGGTGACGTGGAGGCCCTGGCCGCGCTGGCCGAGGAGGCCAGCAGGGTGCAGGAAGAACACGAGGCCAGGCTGGGTGGCCGGACCGACGGGGTGTCCGACCCCCGAGTGAACCGCATCCTGGACCTGGACCGCGGCCGGTTCCTGCTGCACGCGGAGAGCGTCGGGAACGATGGGTTCGCGGTCCTCGGAGTGCCCACGGCGGCGATCGACAAGACGAAGGCGAACCTGGCACGGGTGCAGGTGCTCGGGTCCCTCGCAGCACTCGTGGTGGCGGGACTGCTGGGCTGGTGGTGGATCCGCCGGTCACTGCGCCCGCTCGGCGAGGTGTCCCAGGCGGCGGCGCACGTGGCCCACGTGCCGATGGGATCCGGTGAGGTCTCACTGGCGCCCTATCGCGTGCGCCGGGAGCTCGCCGAGCCCGGGAACGAGGTGGGGGACGTGGGGTTCGCCCTGAACCAGTTGATCGGCTCCGTGAACGCGGCCATCGAACAGCGCAACCGCTCCGAACAGCGCCTGCGCACCTTCGTGGCGGACGCCTCCCACGAGCTGCGCACACCGCTGGCCGCCGTGCGCGGATACGCCGAGATGATCCGGTTGACCGAGCCCCTGACGGACCGCGGCCAGGACGCCCTGGGACGGGTGCTGCAGCAGTCGGACCGGATGGGGTCCCTCGTCGAGGACCTGCTGCTGCTGGCCCGGCTCGACGCCGGGCGCGAGCTCCGGCGCGGTGAGGTCGACCTGGGCGAGCTCGTGATGGACGCCGTCATGGACGCCACCGCCGCCGGTCCGGACCACCGCTGGAACGTGGACGTCCCCGGGGAACCCGTGACGGTGCTCGGCGACCGGCAGCAGCTCGCCCAGCTGGTGGCCAACCTGCTGGGCAACGCCCGCAAGCACACGCCCGACGGGACCACCGTGCTGGTGCGCCTCCAGCAGGAGGCCCCGGACGGCATCGGGACCGTACGCCTGACCGTGCAGGACGACGGGCCCGGGATCGACCCGCACCTGATGACCGGGCTGTTCGACCGCTTCGTGCGCGGGGACACCGCCCGCGCCACGCGCGAGGGCTCCACGGGGCTGGGGCTGTCGATCGTGCGCTCGGTGGCCCATGCCCACGGAGGGGAGGCCACCGTGGAATCCGAACCCGGACGGACCGTGTTCACCGTGGAGCTGCCCGCCTCGGGGTCGTCGGACGGTTCCGGGCCAGAATGAGGTGGTGGCCTGCCGGGATGGCGGCATAGTCTGGGCGGGACGCGGGGATGGCGTCCACGGCAGTCCACCGTGTGAAGGCCGATGTTCCGCGCTCACGGGGGGCCGGGAGGCCCGTGGGGGAGGTACCCGGACGCCGGATCGTAGACACAGGTTCAGCACAGGACCGGCATAGGGCGCACCGAGGGTGGGGTGGTGTTCTGTTCGTAGAGATGGAATGGGACCTGCAGATGCAACGGGACATGGAGATGGAACGGGTACGGACATGAGACAGGGCATGGAGATGGACACGATCCTCGAACTCACCGAGACGGTGACCCGCCACGACTGGGAGGAGGTGGATGACAGCCCGGACGGTTTCGGGACGCGGTTGTCCCTCAGCGCCAGTCTCGGCAGCAGGCTCGGCAGCACGGTCCGCGGCACGGTGTACCGGCCCACGGTGTTCCATCACCGGCTGCTGATCCGGGACTGGGAGCTGACCGGGCCGCCGGAGCTGCCCGAGGCCTGGACCGAGCGGACACGGTTCGCCCTGGCCCAGTTGCGCCTGCGCGCGGCCGGCGAGCCCCACGCCATCCCGAATCCGGGTGGGCGCTGGGACGTCACGGTCCGGCAGCGCTGGGGCAGCGCCGGTGTCGGCGAGGTGCAGTCCGGGCTGACCCCGCAGCTGACGTTCAGCCCGACCCAGGTGTTCGTGGACGCCTCAACGGGTGGCGCCGGCCTGGTCTGCCTGTTCGGCGACGGTCCGGTGGAGACCCACTCGGCCCGGTACGGATTCGTCGTGGGCGCCGGTGGAACCGTGGCGTTCGACCGGTTGGACCCGGCGACCCAGGTCCCGCAGTGGGCCCAGGAGCCGGCGCGGGAGGCGGCCCGGCTGGCCTTCGACCTGCTCCAGACGTCCGACCACCAGTTGAGCAACGGGATCACCACGGGGCCGGCCTGAGCCCGGTCCACGGTGGGGCCGATGGCTTGTTAGCCTGAGGGCGTGCGCAGGATGCGTACACCCCATCGTGGAAGGCAGGCCGACATGGCAGACCTCAGCTCCGAAGACGCCCGGAACGATCGCGACCAGGCCGCCGAGGCCACGCGGGAGAGCACGGGACACAGCATCGACGGGGACACCCCGCCGGCCGAGGGCACCGGGGTGGGCCCCACGAATCCGGACATGGACGTCGAGAAGCCGGGAGAGGGTGCCAAGGGCAAGGCCTGGCTGGTCCTGGTCCTCGTCCTGGTGGCGGTCTTCGTGATCCTGGCGATCGTCGGACGCTTCGCGGGGTTCTTCTGATGCGGAGGTGCGCGGCTCCGCCGCGGGCCGATCGCCGCGCGGTTCCCGGCCCCGCGCGGACCGAGTGATTCAAAACTGAAGGAATCATTCGGTCGCCGCACGCGTTGCGCCTGATGTGACCGAGAATTCCCGCCCCGAGACCGATCCGAACCACCCCGCCCAGGCGCGCGGCGCCGGGCCCGACGACGGCCCCGCACCCGCCCGGGGCCCCGCCGCCCACGCG
>JAPFFX010000376.1 GCA_026645375.1 Citricoccus sp. WCRC_4
GGGCCGACGTCGGCGCCGCCGGCGAGGCCGATGACGGCGGCGCGGGCCGGGCGTCCGGGGACGACGGGCCGGACGGGTTCGGGAACTGACTCCGCGGGGCCCCCGGGATGGCGGTGATCGGTCCGGCGGCCACGGCCGCAGGGAACGCGGGCCAGCGGGAGAGGGCAGGAGTGGTCACCCCGGTCTCGGGATGACCGGGGTCCCCCGGGCTCAGGGCGCCGGGGGCGAACGTGGACGGCCCGAACAGGCCCCCGGTGGTCAGCGGGTTGCGTCCGGTGCGCACGTCCAGCACGAGGGTGCGCGCCACCTTGTCATGCCAGCCCTGGCGCTGGTGGTTGGTGTCCCAGGTGTTCGACAGCAGCATCAGCACCGGCCCCACCACGGGCACCAGCCCACTGACCCCGATCAGCACGGAACGCAGGAAGATCGGCCCCCAGCCGGCGGGCGTGCCCTCCTCGGAGGTGATGCGCAACCCCAGGAGCAGGTGACCCGGCGTCTTGCCGGCCGAGGCCTGCCAGCCCCACAGCCAGACGGAATAGGCCAGCGACAGCACGCCGGCGATGAGCATGCCCAGCCAGAAGGTGACCAGCGCGTCCTGCTGGGCGCTGCCGGCCCCGGCCAGGACCGCGGGGAAGGTGACCGCGTAGACCACGCCCACGGCCACCGCGGGAATGATCTGGTCGATCAGCCAGGCCGCCAACCGCTTTCCGGCCGGTGCGTTGACCAGGTTGAGGGTTCTCTGCACGGTTCCTATTCCTTGCTCGCTTGGTCGTCCACTGTACGGACTGCCCGGGTGCCACCGCCACGCCGGGCCGTGCGTGACTGCCGTTCGGCCGTGCGCTCCTCCGCCCGTCGCCCGGACGCTGCCGCGCGGCGGGCCAGTCGTTGCTGTCGCCGCAACTGGCGCCGCTGACGACGCCGGGCGCGGGCCTCGAGCACGAGGGACCGCGGGGAGAACCTCGCCCGCAGCCGTCGCCAGCCGCTCACCGAGCCACGGATGCCGGCGATGTTCTCGTCCACCCGCTCCCAGTAGTCGGCGACCTGGGCCTCGGTCGGCTCCCCGGGGCCGAAGACGACCTGGTCGGCCCGACGGGCCAGCAGGGTGGTGCCGGCCGCCGTCGTGGGGAAGGTGGCGCCCAGCGCGGCGGCGTGCTCGCGCCGGGTGCCGGTGCGCTGCGGTTCCGATCCCAGGTCCGCGGCCAGGCTCAGGACCTCGGACCAGCCGCCGGAGACCTGCCCGGCCGGGCTGTCCGCCCGGCGGCGCCGCGTGCGCCGCCGGGCCTTGAGCAGCGCGATGGCCAGCAGCGGGATCATCAGGACGACGACCGGGATCATCGAGTACACGACGATCATCACCACGGGCCCCCACTGGTCCCACCAGGAGCGCTCCTCCTGCTCGGCGTCCTGCGGTTCCGGCGCGGTGTCCGGGGGCAGGTCGGCCTGTTCCTGCGGCGGGGGCGGGGGTTGCAGCACCTGCGGCTTCGGCGTGGACCGGGGCTCCTGCTGCGGCGGGGTCGGGATGTTGTCCTTGTCCGGGGTGGGGTCCATGGCCACCCAGCCGGTGTCCTCGAAGTTGACCTCCACCCAGGCGTGGACGTCCTTGCCCTTGATCTGGACCGGCCCGCCACCCTCGGGGAGGTCCTCCGGGTAGAAGCCCATGACCACGCGGGCCGGGATGTCCAGTGAACGGGCCATCAGGGCCATCGCCACGGCGTACTGCTCGTCGTCGCCGATCCACTGCTCCGCGTCCAGCAACCGGGTGATGCGCCCGGCGTAGTGACCGGACAGCGAGGTGACCTCGCCCTCGCGGCCATTGGAGAACGCCCCGGACTCGTGGAGCGTGGAGGCCAGCCCGCTCGCGATGCCGACGGCGGTGTCCTGCCGCCCGGTCAGCTCGGCCGCCTTCTCGGGAACCACCTGCGGCACCCCGGCCAGTTCCGGCATGACCACCCTGGCGAAGTCCTGGTCCTCGAGGTCCTCCGGGTTGACCTGGACCGGGTAGACGACCTCCGCGGTATAGGAGTCCCCGGCCCGCAGCGGGATGGCGGACAGCGCGGTCTCGTTGCCGTCGTTGTAGTACAGGGACCGGGACAGCTCGCCGGCCCGCGGCCCGGACAGGGCCACCCCGGTCAGCTTGCCGCCCCCGGGCAGCCAGACGCCGTCGTAGGCCCCGATGGTGATCTCCAGGGTCCCGTTCTGGCGGTTCGGCAGTTCCGGGGCCTCGGCACCGGAGAGGCGGGAGGCGTCACCGACCGGCGAGAAGTTGCCACCGGCCTGCGGGTTCACGGTGTAGACCATGCCGTCGTAGGCGTCCAGGGCGGCCAGCCGGACCCGCTGGCCCTCGGGGAGGCCTTCCACCGTGAACAGGACCTCCTCGCGCTGGTCCTTGACGTACTGCCGGAACTTCATCAGCGGGCTGGTGTAGTCGAACAGCTCGATCGGGGGCTCGACCACGTCCCGGAGCACCTTGCGGTCCTGGTCCTGCAGCAGCAGCGGCGAGGCCGCGGCGGTCAGCAGTCCGGCCACCGCCAGCACCCCGGCGCCCAGGCCGACCCGTCGCCGGACCAGCCGACGCGCGGTGGCCGGATGGGTCACCGTGGTGGTGTCGGCGGACGCCCGGGTTCCGTGCACCCGCATCCGGTGCCGGCGCCAGGCCAGCCAGGCGACGGCGCCCATCACCAGCAGCATGCCCCGCATCAGGGCCATGGGGGCGTCCTTGGTGCCGAACAGGATCCCGAGGACGGTCATCGTCAGTACCGGGATGAGCGTCCAGTACGGGACCCGCACCCGCCAGGCCAGCAGGCCGGCCACCACCGCGGTCAGCAGCCCGGACAGGTAGGGGGCCACCAGCATGCCGCCGTGGACGCCCACCGGCGCCGCGACGGTCAGGATGTCCTTCCACGTGGTCACCGGCGCGGTGAGCAGCACCACGAGGGAATCCGCACCGGGCAGGAAGCCGGCGGCCGGGTCGGCCGACGTGGCCAGGGCGAGACCGGCGGCCAGGTAGGCCGCGATCACCACGCCCGAGGTCAGCCAGGTGCCCCACCGCCAGTAGGCGCTCGCCAGGGCGACGGCCAGGCCCAGGACGATCCCGCCGAAGCCGGCCGTCAGGTACCGGGGGTCCCCGGCGAACGTGTCGTGGAAGCCGAGCATGCCCAGGCCCAGCAGCACGGTCAGCACGGCGGCATCGGCACCCACCTGGGCCCAGGGGTGGTGCAGACCCTTCTCCCGGGGCCCCGTCCGTGCCCGCGCCATCATGCGGCCGCCTTCCGCAGGGCCAGGCCCAGGTCCTGGAGGTCCCCGATGGAGACCACCGTCAGGTCACCGATGCTCGCCCGCCCGGTCTCCAGCCCGTGGGCGCACCGGATGGCGAAGGCGCGGACACCGGGCGGCACCACGTTGGTGGCCCGGCGCAGCTCACCGGGGCTGGGCTGGTTGCCCGTGATGAGGAAGAACACCGAGGCGTTGGGCACGTGCTCCGCGGTCTCGCGGGCCACGTCCAGGCTGGTGCCGCGCAGCGGCCTGCCCTCGATCCGCGTCATGTCGTCGAGCATGGTGCGGCCGGTCTCGGTGTGGATCGGCCCGGCATGGGTGCGGATGGAGAGGTTGCGCTGCTCCTTGAAGGCCTCCAGGCCGATCGAGGCGGCCACGGAGACGGCCAGCTCGAAGTCGTTCTCGGTGGCGTACTCGGCGGTGTTGGTGGACAGGGCGATGGCCAGGTGGGCGCGCCGGGTCTCCTCGAACTGGCGGACCATGAGCGTGTCGGTGCGGGCCACCGTCTTCCAGTGGATGTGGCGGCGGTCGTCACCGGGCACGTAGTCGCGGAGGGCATGGAAGGAGACGTCCGCGCTGGAGAGGTCATGGGTGGGCAGTCCCTCCAGGTCCCGGATGAACCCGGCCGAGGACCCCTGCAGGGTCACGGTGCGCGGGTGGACGTACAGGTCCTGCGGCTCGGTCCACTCCAGCTGGCGGCGCAGCAGGCCCAGCGGGTCCTGGCGCACCGAGCGCACCGGTCCGACGACGATCACGGCGCGGCGGTGCGTGGGGATGGTGAACAGGTCCTCGTGCACGGCACCCGGGCGCATCCGGGGCAGCTGGAACACGGCGGTGGCCCGACCCACGGGCAGCTCCATCGCCACCGGGAGCAGGGCACGGTCCGCCGTGTTGGTCACCTCGACCGCCCCGACCGCCCGGTCCCCGACGGCGACCCTCGAGCGCGCGAGGTCCAGGTCCACCCGGTAGGAGGAGCGGCCGAGGATGAAGCCGATGGCCAGCAGCAGCAGCAGGACGCCGACCAGTCCGGCGATGAGCGCCTCCGCCCAGCCCAGCGTCGTTCCGACGGTCCAGGCGGTCACCGTCACCGCCAGCACGATCCCCCCGAGCGGGGAGACCACCTCGACCACCGGGCGGGCGGACCGCACCCACCAGCCCGTGGCGGATTCCCGCACCGGCCCCGTGGTGACGGCGGCGGACTCACCCAGCAGCCGCCAGTGCTCACCCAGCCGCCTCCACTGCTCCCCCAGGGCGCCGATCGCCCCGGTCCGCCGGGGACGGGGCTGACGTTCCGGGGCCATCCGTGCCGTCGGCACCTCAGGCCCCGGCGGCGGCCGAACCGCCCCGCGCCGCGGGGTCCCCGGACCCTCCGGCGCCGGCCGACGTCGCGGCGCCCACCGGGACCGGTGCCTCGGCGCGGTGCCGCGGAGCACCCACCTGGGCCAGGACGCGGGTGAGCACGGCCGTCGTCGTGGCGCCGGCGAACTCGGCCTCCGGGTCCAGCACCAGCCGGTGGGTCCACACGTGCGGGGCCAGGTCCTTGACGTCGTCCGGCAGCACGTAGTTGCGTCCCTGCGAGGCCGCACGCACCTTGGCCGCGCGGACCATGGCCATGGCCCCTCGGACCGAGACGCCCAGCCGCGTCTCGTGCGCGTCGCGGGTCTCCTCGGCCAGCTCGGCGATGTAGTTCAGCACGGCCCCGTCCACGTGGACGGTGGTGGCCAGCTCGGCCATGTCCCGGATGGCCTGGGTGGTGATGATCGGGTTCAGGGCACCGGAGCGGTCCTTCGTGGCGGCGCCGGAGAGCAGCTCGACGGTGGAACTGCGGTCCGGGTAACCGATCGAGGTCTTGATGAGGAAGCGGTCCAGCTGGGCCTCGGGCAGCTTGTACGTGCCGGCCTGCTCGATCGGGTTCTGGGTGGCGATCACCATGAAGGGGCGCTCGTTCGCGTAGGTGACGCCGTCCACCGTCACCCGGGCCTCCTCCATCACCTCCAGCAGCGCGGACTGGGTCTTCGGCGAGGCCCGGTTGATCTCGTCGGCCAGCACGATGTTGGCGAAGACCGGTCCACGGTGGAACTCGAACTCCTGGGTCCTCTGGTCGTAGATGGTCACGCCGGTGACGTCCGAGGGCAGCAGGTCCGGGGTGAACTGGATGCGCGAGTGGGTCCCCTTCACCGTGGCGGCGAGCGACCGGGCGAGCATGGTCTTGCCGGTACCGGGGGCGTCCTCCAGCAGGACGTGGCCGTCCGTCAGCATCGCCGTGAGGACCAGGGAGATGACGTCCTCCTTGCCCAGGATGGCCTGGCCGATGTTGTCCGAGATCTTCTCGAACGTCCCGGCGAACCACTCGGCCTGTTCAGTGGTCATGGTCATGGTGCGTCGTCCCCTTCGCTGGTCAAGCTGGTCGTCAGAGTGTGCTGGCGCAGGGCCGGGTCTCAGTATCCCGGCCACGGCCTGATGGGCGTGGTCTTGACCCCGTTGCGGTCGAACACGGCCCAGACCTGGTCGAAGTAGGCGTTGCCGGCCCAGCAGTTCAGGTCCCCGGACCCGCGCCCGTCGGCTCCCACCGAGATGGCGTAGGAGTTGCCCGAGCCGATCGTCCGTCCGGAGCCGGCCTCTCCCCCGGAGGCCCAGCACTTGGCCGTGTGGGTGCCCGGGGGGAAGTCCTGGACGGAGACCCGCAGCTTGTGGCAGTTGATGTTGCAGCCGCTCTCGCTGACGGGTGCCCCGCGCTGGGTGACGCCGCTGGGCTTCGCCGGTGGCGGCGGAGGCGGCGGGGCCTTGTCCGACGTGGCCTTGTCGGACCACTGCCTGGACATCTGTGCCGAGGTCTCCAGCGTGGTCTGGACCCGCACCACCACCTTCGAGGTGGTGCTGTACCCGACCCTGGCCGTGTGGGACCCGGCCGTCGCGTTGACCTGCTTGCCGTCCACCGTGACCGTCATGGTCAGGCCGCGGCCGTTCTCGTAGTCACGCACGTTCGGGTTCCAGGAGTGGACGACCTTCTTCTCACCGCCCACGGACCTCACGTTCGCCGCATCCTTGATGGGCCCGTAGGCGCTGGTCTGGTTGGAGGCGGCCGAGGGGTCTCCCGCACCGGCGGCGTTGAGCGCCCGCACGGAGACCGTCACGTTGGTGCCGTTGGAGCCGACGTTGATGGTGCTCCCCGGCCCCGCGATGCCCTGCCAGCCGCCACCGTTCACCTGGTACTGGTACCCGGTGGTCGGTGAGCCGTTCGCCGAGCCCGGGGTGAAGTCCACCGTGATCTGGTGGTTCTGCCCGGTGGCCGCGATCTTCGGGGTGGACGGCGATTTCGGCCGTCCATAGGGGGTGACCGCCGTGGACCGGGCGGAGGGCTCGGACGTGCCGACCCGGTTCTCCGCGACCACGGCGAACGAGTACGAGGACGTGGTCTTCAGGCCGGTCACCTGCTGGGAGGTCCCGGAGATGCCCGCGATGGTCCTCACCCGGGCCCCGCCCTCGTAGACGTGGAGGTCGTAGGACCTGATCGTGGCGCCGTTGTGGTCCGGGGCTCCCCAGGAGACGTCGATGACCCCGCCGTTCACCGCCGACTGGGCCCGCGAGGCCGAGGGGGCCAACGGCTGCATCGGCACCCCGGCCGGCGTGACGGACGAGGACCAGCCGGAGAACTCGGAGGGCCGGTCGGCGTCGTTCACCGCCTGGATCCGGAACTGGTAGGCGGTGCCGTTCGTCAGTCCGTCCCACGTCGTGGAGGTGCCGGAGACGGACCGCTGGCTGACGCCGTTCGCCGGGGCCGGGGAGATCTCCACCGTGTACGAGGTGATGGGCGAACCGCGGTTCACCGGTGCGGTCCAGGACAGGTCGACGGTGCGGTCACCGTCGGCGCCCGTGGGCGGTGCCGGCCGCTCCGGTTCCACGTCCGGCCGCGCCGGCCGCGAGGCCACGGACGGATCGGACTCGCCGACGTCGTTCGTGGCGATCACGGTGAACGTGTACTCCTGGTCGTTGGTCAGCCCGGTGATGGTGCACGTGGTGGCCGGGCACCGCTGGTCCACCCCGGCGGCGGAGACGGTGTAGCCGGTGATGGGCGAGCCGTTGTTGGCCGGGGCGTCCCAGGTCAGCACGACCTCGCCGTCCCCCACGGAATCCACGCGGGGCACCCCCGGCGCCTCCGGCGCGCCCTTGACGTTGAGGGTGATGGTGCCCTGGACCTCGCGGTCGGGGTCCTCCGTCAGGTCCCCCACCGTGTACTGGACGCGCATCTGGCCGACGAAGTCCTCCGCGGGGGTGACGACCACGTCCGACCCGGCGACCTCGACGCGTCCCTGCCCCTCCTGGGTGGTGGCCGCGCGCAGCGTCAGCGGTCCCTCCCCCTCGAAGGGATTGACGTCGTTGGCCAGCACCGGCACGGTCTCGGCGCGGCCCTGGTGCGCGTCCGCGACGGTGTCCGGGTTGGCCACGGCGAGCTCGCGGTCGGAGGCGTTGACACTGATGGTCACCCGGGCGGCCACGGGCTCGGACCTGCCGTCCGTGACGGACACCTGGGCGGTGCCCCGGGTCCCCTTCGGAGTGCGGTTGCCCGCCCGGACCGAGAGCACCGAGCCCTCCAGGCTCACGTCCACGCCCTCGATGTCCACCGCGCCGAGGGCGAACTCCAGGTTCCCGGCGTCCCGCGGATCCGGGTCGGCGGCGGCCTGGACCAGGTCCAGCCGGGCGGGTTCGCCGCCGGCGGCCACCTCGAGGGAGTTCGACTGCAGGGTGGGCGGGGTGTTGAACTCCTCGTCCGGCGGCGGGATCACCCGGATCGGCTGGGTCAGCACGGACTTCAGCCCGTCCGGGTCGTCCGGCCCCGAACCGTCCGTGACCTCGAAGCTGACGGAGGCGACGCCGGCGTAGTCCCGGGGCGCACGGAAGACCAGGTCGGTGGCGGAGCGGACCAGGTCGGCCTCCGACTGCGGCGAGGAGGTCACCGTCGCCTCCTCGGTGAGCCGCGGGGCGCGCCCGTCGCGCACCACCACGAGATCGCCGACGTCGAGGGCCAGGTCCTCCCCGGCCGTCACCTCCAGCGGGGCGTCGGAGCGCAGCGCGGGGCGGGCCTCGCCCGAGCCCGGCACGATCACGAAGGCGTAGGAGGAGAGGTCGTCGGGGTCGGTGAGCCGGTAGGTGATGACCTGCGGGTTGGATTCCACCGGGACCACCAGCTGGTGGTCCTCGGTCAGGGCCACGCCCTCCGGGTCGTCCGGCAGGGCCACCGCCAGGTCCTCCAGCGTGCCGTCCGGGTCCTCGTCGTTGCCCAGGATGTCCACCGTGACCTCGTCCCGGTCCACGGTCTCCTGGAAGGACACGCGGTCGTCCCGGGCGATCGGCGCCCGCAGCGGGGCGTCCGGGTCCGCCTCGACGGTGAGCGTGCCGGTATCCGTGCCACCGCGGCCGTCGGTGATGCCGTAGCGCACGGTGACGAAACCGGCCTCGACCGGGGACGTCAGGAGGATGCGCCCGTCCACCAGGGCAGCGTCCGAGCCCTCGGTGGCCTCGAGCGTCTCGAGGAAGCGCAGCTCGTCGCCGTCGGCATCGGTGTCATTGGCCAGCACGTCCACCGCCACCGGCCGGCCGGGCTGGACGCGGATCGAGTCGTTGACCGCCACGGGCGGGGTGTTCTCCTTGGCCACGGGGGCGATCCCGATCATGATCGTCCCCGTGGCCCGGGCCCCGAGCCGGTCCTCCACCACGTAGGTGAAGGCGTCCGTGCCGGCGGTGCCCTCGGCGGCGGTGTACTCGATCGAGTTCGCGGTCACCTTCGCCGTGCCCAGCGACGGCGGGGCCTGGAGCTGCACGAGGGACACCGAGTCACCATCCGGGTCGATCCCGTTGAGCGGGATCGGGATGGCCACGGTGTTCCCGGCGAAGACGCGTCCCTCGACGCGCTCGGGCGTGGGCGGGGAGTTGTCCTCCAGGTCCACCGCGGTGACGTGGAAGGTGACACGGGCGGAGGCCTCCTGGCCGTCCGGCCCGGAGACCGTGTACACGGCGGAGACGGTTCCGGGTTCCTGTCCGGCGCGGAAGCGGACCATGTCGTCCGCCACCGAGATCAGCCCGTCCGCCTCGTCCACGCCCTCGGCCAGGACCGGGTCCAGCGTGAGCTCGGCCCCGTTGGGGTGCACGTCGTTCTCCAGGACGGGCACGGTGACCACGTCACCGGCCCGCACGACGGCGGTGTCCGGGTTGGGCCGCGGCGGCTCCATCGACTCCGGGGCGGCGATGGGGATGACGGTGACCTCGCCGGTGGAGGCGGCGGTCCCGTTGGTCACGGTGTAGGAGAAGGTCAGCGGCTCGGCCAGGCCCCGCTGGTCGGTCACGCGCAGCACGGCGTTGCGCTCGATCGAGACCCCGATCGGTGCGTCCTGGGGCACGTCGACCTGCTGGACCACCAGCACCCCGCCCTCGGGGTCGGTGTCGTTGCCCAGGATGTTGACCAGCACGTTGCCGTTGGCCGGGACCAGTGCCACGTCCCGCACGGCGATCGGCGCGCCGGGGTTCTTCTCCGGGTCCCTGACGTCCACCCGGATCAGTCCCGGGGCGGAGGCCGGGCCGTTCGTGGCGACGTACTTCAGGTAGAAGGTCCTCTCCTGGCCGGAGCGGAACGAGACCGTGCCCGTGTCAGGGTTCATCTGGACCTCGGCACCGGAGACCGGGTCCACGTGGGCGAGCCGCAGTTCGGAGCCGGTGGGGTCGAAGTCGTTCGCCAGGGGCGCGAAGGTGGTCTCCTCGCCCAGGTTCACGGTGACGTGGTCGGTGGCGGTGATGGGCGGTGCGGCCCCCTCGGGCAGCACCTCGATGACCACGCGGCCCGTGGCGGACTCGCGGCGGTCCGAGACGGTGATCTCCAGCTCCTTGGTGCCGGTGGACTTGCCGACGTCCTCGAAGGTCAGCACCCCGTCCGGCCGGACCCGGACCACGTCCCCGTCCTCGGAGACGGCCCCCATCAGCTGCAGGTCGTCCCCGTCCGGGTCCTGCCAGTCGGTGAGGATGTTCTGGGAGACCTCGGTCCCGGCCTGGACCCGCAGCGTGGTCACGCGTTCCTGCTCGGGGGCGCTGTTCTGGTTCTCGGGCACCACCCGGACGGTGGCCCGGGCGGTGTCCGTGCCGCCGCGGCCGTCGTCGGCCTCGTAGGTGAAGGAGGCGTTGCCGGTGGCGTCCTGGGGGACGACGAGCTGGAAGCCGGTGTTGTCATGGATGGGTTGCAGGGTCCCGACCTTCGGCTGCTTGCCCTTCAGCGTGGCGGTCAGCAGGTCCCCGTCCGGGTCCACGTCGTTGAACAGCACGGGCAGCGCGGTCGTCCGGCCGGCCCGGACCCCGAAGGAGTCGTCCCGGGCCACCGGTCTCTGGTTCTCCTCCTGGCGGTCCGGCAGCTCGATGGAGTCGGTGATCTCGTCCGACTCCTCCTCCTGCTGGTCCCCCTCACCCTTCGGTGGCTCGAGGTCGGCCCAGTTGTTGACGATCTTCATGGCGTCCTGGACCAGCCAGGTGTTGCCCTGCGAGATGTCGTTGAGCACCACCACGTCCCGGTTGACGCGGAAGACCATCTGGGCCGCGGCGGGGATCTCGGGGATGCGCTCGGTGACGTCCTGGCCGTCGTCATCGCAGTCCCGCTGGTACAGCCCCGACCCCTGCCAGGCGGCGTGCGTGCACGTGCCCACCCGGACCGGCTGGACCGGGGTGCCCGTGGCCTCAGTGGCCGCATACGTCACCTCACCCCCGTCCAGGGGGACGCTGGCGGTCTTGTTGGCGAGCGCGACGACGGCGCCGGCCGCCTCCGGTCCGGGCGCCTGGAGCCTGCCCCCGGCCGGGTCGGCGACGGTGGAGGACCGGCCCTCGGAGGTCACCAGGGTGCCGGAGGCCGCGTCGAACACGATGCCGGTGCCCCCGACGGCGGACACCTGCGGGGACGCGAGGCCCTCCAGCCCGTCCACCTCGGTGGAGACGATCTCGCGGAAACCGGCCGTGGACCCGGGCGAGGCGTCCTCGGCTCCGGACGCGCCGCCGTCCCCCTGCTCGCCGCCTGGTCCGCCCTCTGTTCCGGCGTCCGCCCCCGTGCCGACCCGTTCGGTCGCGGCCGCCTCCCGGCGCTCGGACTCGGTCAGGGGGCGGAAGCCCTTGATGAGGTCGGCGTCCAGGTCCGCGATCCACACGGTGTCGTCCCGGCCCACGGCCGCGGCCACGCGGCCCTCCGCCTCGTAGAGCGGTTCGGTGCCCTCGGCGGACATCGCGCCCGCCTCAGCGCCGGGCGCGGCATACACGCGCCCGCGCTCGGCGTCGACGACGGCCACGACGTCCTGGCCGTAGGAGAAGGCCGCGTTGGCCGGCAGCATGTTCTCGTCCGTCAGCTCGAAGGCGGCCGGGTCCACGGTGACCAGGGCGCCCATCTCGCGATCGCGCAGGTAGACCTGGTCCGCGTGCTGCGCCAGGTCGTACTCGGTCATGGTGGTGGTGACGCCGCCGTCGAGGGTCTGCGACTGGTAGTTGAGGTGGGCCACCTTGCTCTCCTCGCGGTTCACCACCCACACGCCGCCGTCGTTGAGGTCCACGTCCGCGGTCTGGAAACCCGGGTAGATGATGGCCCCGGTGACGGCGAGGGCGGATACGCCGACGAACGCCGTGGCCTTCAGGGCACCCTGGCGTCCGGCACCGAAACCTGCATTCACGATGACCCCCATAGTGACCATTCCAGCGCGGGGTCCGTGGATCCACGGGCCGCCCCCGCGAGTCTATCCCGCGGCCACGGCCATATTCCCTCGCCGACATGGGGAGTTCTCCCCATGGGGCGGGACGTGGCGGGGTTCAGTCGACGACGAGTCCCCCGCCGGTGCCGGACATGAGGATGGACGGACGGATCTCGCCGAAGCCGCGCACCATCTGCGGCGGCTGCGGGATCAGGACGAAGCGTTCGTCCCCCTCCAGGGCCAGGGCCGTCATCGCGTCGACCAGCACGCTGCCCGGGTCGGCGAGCGCGGTCAGCCGGGAGGCCAGGTTCACGGTGGGTCCGTAGATGTCCCCGAGGCGGGACAGCACGCGCCCCCAGACGAGGGACACCCGCGCCGAGGGCAGCACCGGGTCCTCGCTCATCGCCTTGGCCAGTGCCAGCGAGATCTGCGCCCCGGCCTCCGGGGTCTCGGCGTTGAACAGCACCTCGTCCCCGACGGTCTTGACGAGCCGGCCTCCGCCGATCGAGATGATCTCGGCGCACTTGTTCTCGAAGCGCTGGACCATCTGGGCCAGGGTGCGCTCGTTCATCCGACGGGAGAGCGAGGTGTAGGAGACCATGTCCGCGAAGCCCACGGCGCGGGCCAGCGGCAGCGGGGCGTCGTCCTCGGACCCGTCCCGGCCGATGGCGCTGGCGGCCAGCCCTGCCTCGGCCCTGACGGTCAGTCGCTGCAGGGCCGCATTGAGCTGGCGGCGGTAGGAGTACTCCATCACCTGTTCGAGCGGCTCGATGAGCTCGGGGAGCATGCCGACCACGGCGCGGCGGGCCTCCGGGTCCGTCATGCCCTCCTCGCTGATCTTGTTCTCCACGAGCGCCTCGATCTGCCAGACGACCATCCGGTCCGTCATCTGGCCGATGGACCGGGTCAGCGAGATGGCGGTCTCCTCGTTGAGCACGCCGCGGCGCACCAGGTCGATCATGGTGCCGATCGCGGCCGTGTCCTTCGGCGTGAAGGCCCGGTCCCCGTCCTGGACGTTCGGGAACCCCAGGGCGCGCCAGAGCTTGCGGGCGGAGATCAGCGAGACGCCGAGCTCGCCGGCCATCTCGCGGCGGGTCAGCGTCCGCGGGCCGCCGAGCAGGTCCGTCTCCAGGGCGGAGATCGCCTGGGTCCACGTGGCCGGGTCCTCCGGGATGGCCAGTGACGAGGTGGCGGTGGTGTCCGGCGGCACCTCGGCCGGCTCCGGTTCCGCGGACGGCTCGGGTGCCGCCCCCGCCGCGCCCGGCTCCCGGGGTGCCTGCGGTGCCGTCGGCTCCCCGCCCACCGGGATCACGGGCAGCGGGGACGTGACGGGGAAGGGTTCATCGCCGTGGCCGGCGGGCCCCGCCGGCCCGTCCGCGCGGGACGGGTCCTCAGCCACGGTGACCACCGCCCGCCGCGGTGCCGGGCGACGCCGGGGCCGGGGAGACCGTGTACGCCGAATACGGCGGGGCCGCCTGTTCCGCCACCTGCCGGCGCAGGGAGGCCGCCTCGCGCAGGATCAGTTCGCGGAACCGCACCGCCTCCGGCATGCCGGCCAGCACCCACTGGGAGCCGGCTCCGTGCTCGATGATGAGGTCTCCGGCACCGGCCATCCGCTGGCCCCGGCGCTGGCGCAGCCTCACGTCGTACACGGCCAACAGGTGCAGGGCGCGTTCCCGGGACCGGCCCGGACCGGCGCGCTGGACGATCCGGAGACTGGTGAGGACGGTGGTGCGCGTGAGCCACCGCCAGGCCGGCCGCAGGCAACCGAACAACAGGGCCAGGGCCGCGAGCACCCAGACGGCGCCGGTCAGCCACGGTCGCGCCTGGACGAGGGCGTCGTGGAGGTCACCGCGGGCCAGGACACCCTGCAGGTACCCGGTGGCCAGGGCGATGAGCATCAACCGCAGGACGGGCATGGTCAGGGCGCGCGGATGGGCCCGGGTGCGCACGCGCACCTGTTCCTCTGGTGACAACCGCAATCCCACGTCCGTAGCGTCCTTCCCTGTGTGACGGTCCTGTGTCACGGTCCCCTGGGTCAGCGGCGCAAGTGCACGACGTCGGCGGCGGAGACCTCCAGCAACTCACCCCGCCGGGAGGCACCGGCGACCGCTGCCTCTATCCTCCCACGGTCCGCCGGCTCGATCAGCAGCGTCCCGCCCGGCCCCAGCCCCCGGGCGGTGCCGGCCAGCGTGGTCCCGCCCGGCAGCTCGGCCCGGACCTCCGCCCCCAGGGTGCCCAGGCGCTCGACGACGGCGCTCACCGCCGGGTGCGTCCCGTCGACCTCGGCGGCGGGGTCGGCGCCCGGACCGCTGGTGGCGTCCTCGAAGGCCGCCAGGGCCTCGCCCAGGGAGCTCAGGAGGGCGTCGAGGACATCGGCGGCGAGGGTGGCGGTCCCGTCCGCCGGCCCTCCGCCCAGGGCGCCGTCGGGCAGCCAGTCCGCCAGCGACGTCGCGGTGGGGACCGGGGCACCTCCGGGTCCGAAGTCCAGGTTGAGCCCCAGCCCCAGGACGATCCCGGACTGGTCGGGCAGCACCCCGGCGAGGATGCCGCAGAGCTTGCGACCGTCCGGGGCCAGCACGTCGTTGGGCCACTTCACGGTGGCGGCGATCCCCCGCCGGTCGAGTTCCCCGGCGGTCACCGTGGCCGCGATCAGGGTGACCCAGCTCCAGTGCTGGAAGGGCACCCGGAGCCGCAGCACGACGGACACGGACAGGGCGGTGCCGGCGGGCGTGGTCCAGTCCCGCCCCTGCCTCCCCCGTCCGGTGCGCTGGTCCAGGGTGGCCACGGCGCGCAGGTGCGGCCAGTCCCGGGGCGCACTGGCGGCGGCCTCGAGCACGAGCTGCTGCGTGGAGCCGGTGTGGTCGAGCCAGGTGACCTCCGGGACGGGGGGACGGGCTGTGGTGGGGGGCGTGTCACGGTCCATGACCACAGGTATACCTCGTTCCGCCCGGCGGGCCGGCGACCCTACACCACGGCCCGGCACGGCGGTACCCTCGTGTCCTCCGGTTCGGTGACTGGTGAATGAGGTCGGACATGACGGGTGACCAGTGGGCCAGGCCCATCGCCTACGAACGGTTCATGGGGCGGTGGAGCCGCCGGCTGGCACCACGGTTCCTCCAGTGGCTCCAGGCCCCGGCGGGAGGACACTGGCTGGACGTCGGCTGTGGCACCGGCGCGCTGACCGCCGCCATCTGCGCGAGGACGGAACCGGCGTCGGTGCTCGGTTGCGATCCGTCGGAGCCGTTCATCGGGTACGCCCGAGAGCACGTGCCGGACCCGCGGGCGCGCTTCGTGGTCGCCCGGGCGCCCGGGCTGCCGGACCGTGACGGCGGCTATGACAGCATCACGTCGTTGCTGGCCCTGAACTTCATGCCGGACCCGGCGGAGGCCGTGCAGCGGATGGCGACCCTCCTGTCGGGCCCGCACGCCCAGGTCTCGGCCTGCGTCTGGGACTACGGGGAGCACATGCAGATGCTGGACCGGTTCTGGCGCACGGCCGCCGCGGTGGACCACCGTGCCCGTGAGCTCAGCGAGGCCCGGCGCTTCCCCTTGTGCAAGCCCGATGCCCTGGAGAGGCTTTTCCGTGAGGCCGGGCTGCGGCGGGTACGCGTGGATCCGGTGTGGCTGCGCACCGTCTTCACGGGGTTCGAGGACTACTGGCAGCCCCTGCTCACCGGGGACGGACCGGCCCCGGCCTACGTGGCCACCCTCGACGACGACCACCGTGATGCGCTGTGCCGGCGGCTTCAGCAGGCACTGCCCGGGGGCACGCACGGCAGGATCTCCCTGCTGGCGCGCGCCTGGGCCGTCCGCGGCACGGCCCGGTGAATGCACGCCGACGGACCCTGCCCCGGTACCGCTCCGCGGCGTGGCGGGGTCCACCGGGGCGCATCGGCTCCGACGGGGTGCGACGAGCACACGTTGTGCGGTTCCTACAACGGGGCGACGGCCGTGCCTGCCTAGACTGGGGCGATGACAGCGGCCGCCCGTACCCCGAGGGGCGCGGGCGCATGGCCGGTCTTGTATGAATGATCCAAGCGACGGAGGACCTGTGACCCTTCCTGCCCAGGCTGGCACCGGGACGAGCCCGGACGAGGCCGCACCGGACCTGACGACCACGGCGGGCAAGCTGCAGGACCTGGCCCGGCGCCGGGCCGAGGCCGCGCTGCCCGCCGGCCGGGCCGCCGTCGAGAGACAGCACGAGCGCGGCAAGCACACGGCCCGCGAGCGCGTGGAACTGCTGCTGGACCCCGGGTCCTTCGTGGAGTTCGACGCCCTGGCGGTGCATCGCACCACGGCATTCGGGATGGAGCGCAAGAGGCCGGTCGGCGACGGGCTGGTCTCCGGGTACGGCACCGTGGACGGCCGGCTGGTGGCCGTGTTCTCCCAGGACTTCACGGTCTACGGCGGTTCCCTGAGCCAGGTGAACGGCGAGAAGATCGTCAAGGTCCAGGAGTTCGCCGCGCGCAACGGCTGCCCGGTGATCGGCATCAATGACGGCGGCGGCGCCCGCATCCAGGAGGGTGTCGCCTCGCTGGCGATGTTCGCGGACATCTTCCGCAACAACGTCATGTCCTCCGGGGTCATCCCCCAGATCTCCGTCATCATGGGGCCCTCCGCCGGGGGCGCCGCCTACTCCCCCGCGCTGACCGACTTCATCATCATGGTCGACCAGACCTCGCACATGTTCATCACCGGGCCGGACGTCATCAAGACCGTCACCGGCGAGGACGTGGACATGGAGACCCTCGGCGGCGCCCGGCAGCACAACACGGCCACCGGCACGGCCGCCTACCTGGCCACCACCGAGGAGGACGCCCTGGAGTACGTCCGGGAATTGCTCGAGTTCCTGCCGGCCAACAACCTGGCCGAGGGTCCCGTGGAGGCGTTCGTGGAGGAACCCGAGGTCACCGACGAGGACCTCGAGCTGGACACACTGGTGCCCGACTCGGCGAACCAGCCCTATGACATGCTCACCGTGATCGAGCACCTGCTGGACGAGGGCCACTTCCTCCAGGTCCATGAGCTCTACGCCCCCAACGTGATCACCGGGCTGGGCCGGATCGAGGGCCGGACGGTGGGAGTGGTGGCGAACCAGCCGATGCAATTCGCCGGCACCCTGGACATCAATGCCTCGGAGAAGGCCGCCCGGTTCGTGCGGTTCTGCGACGCCTTCAACATCCCGATCGTCACCCTCGTGGACGTCCCGGGCTTCCTGCCCGGCACCGACCAGGAGTTCTCCGGCATCATCCGCCGCGGCGCCAAGCTGATCTACGCCTATGCCGAGGCCACCGTGCCGAAGCTGACCGTCATCACCCGCAAGGCCTACGGCGGGGCCTACATCGTCATGGGCTCGAAGAAACTCGGGGCGGACGTCAACCTGGCCTGGCCGACCGCGCAGATCGGCGTGATGGGCGCCCAGGGTGCCGTGAACATCCTCTACCGGCGCGAGTTGAAGGCGGTGGAGACCGCGGGCGGGGACGTCGAGGCCAAGCGCACCGAGCTCGTCGAGGACTACGAGGCCGAGCTGCTCAACCCCTACCAGGCGGCCGAGCGGGGTTATGTGGACGCGGTCATCACCCCCGCCGAGACGCGCGTCCAGCTGGTGCGCGGCCTGCGTGCCACGTTCCACAAGCGCGAGGCCCGGCCCGCCCGCAAACACGGGAACATCCCGCTGTGACCACCACGCAAGGCAGCACCACGGGGAGGAGAACCCTGGAGATGAGCACGCAGACGAACCACGGGACGGACCCGGACACCGGCGGGGAACCCGCGGTCGTCATCCGCGGAACCCTGGACGCCGAGGAGACCGCCGCGCTGACCGCCGTCCTGCAGGCGGTGGCCGCCCAGGCCGGGCACCCGGACAGCGACGACACCGGACGCGACGGCCCGGACCGCACCCTGGACCGCCGCCGCCGGCTGGGCCTGTGGGCCCGCCCCGGTTCCGACTCCTGGAGGCACGCCGCCGGGGCGAGCTGACCCGCGCCACCTCCCCCGCCCCGGGGAGCGGGCCCGGGGAGGCCCAGCCCTGTCTGCCCGGCGGGTGCCGGACCTATGATGTGGCCACCCCCGCGCGACACGCCGCGGCATCCAGCCTCACGTGTCCTCACCTCTGCACGCCTCATGAGACACCGGTTCCGTCCAACCACTCTCGACCGAGGATCCATCATGAAAACCCTGTCCCGCACGTTCACGGTGGCCGGATTCGCCACCCTGCTCACCGCCTTCGTCGGAGCCACGGCCGCCCAGGCCGCCTCGAGCGCCACCCTGCCGGACGAGGGCACCCTGTTGGGGGACGGCGCCGGGGTCTCCATCTCGGTCGACTTCGACTGCGACGCCGGCTGGTCCGCCAACGTCTGGGTCGAGGCCGCACAGCGGACCAACGGGGACAAGGTGGCGACCGGCATGGGGTACTCCACGACCGTGGAGTGCGCGGCCGGCGCGGAGTCCGTCGACGTGGTGCTCCTGGCCGCCGGGGACTACCTCGCCTTCGAGGAGGGGGACGCGGTGGTCCGCGTCTCCGTGTCCGCGTGCAGCACCGAGACCTGCGACCAGGCCGTGGCGGCCGGCGTGGTCGGGTTCAGCGAGGACGACGACGAGTGAGCGCCACCGCGTCGACCTGATTCGCGCCGACGGCACGCGGTAGGCGCGACGGTGCCCGCAGGTCCCGTCGTGGCCCCGCCGTGGCCTGCGCCACCCGTTCGACTACGCTCGGAGGGGTGAACGCAGCGCACCCGAACCAGCCCACCGCCTCCGCGGGCGCCACCGGCCTGACCCGCCGGCCCAGCGCCATCGACGAGCTCGCCAACCGCTACTTCGCGGACACCCTCGCCTTGAACCCGGAGGAGGCCACGGCCCTGGGCCACCCCGGCCACGAGACCGAGTACGCGGACTACTCCCCCGCCGGGACCGTTGCGCAGGACGACCTCGACCGCCGGGTCCTGGCCGACCTCGACGCGCTGGACCCGGTCGACGAGGTCGACCGGGTCACGGCCGCGGCGATGCGCGAGCGGATCGGGCTGCAGCGGGAGATCACCGCCACCGGGCGCACGGAGTTGAACAACCTGGCCTCCCCCGCCCAGGGGATCCGCGAGATCTTCGACCTGATGCCCACGGACACCGCCGGGCAGTGGGAGCACGTCGCCGGGCGCCTGGCGAACCTCCCGGCCGCCCTGGAGGGCTATCGTGCCTCGCTGCTGCACTCCCGGGACGCCGGCCAGGTCCCGGCCCGCCGCCAGGTGGACATCGTCATCGAACAGGCCGAGGCACACTCCGCCCCCGGGGGCTTCTTCCCTGGCCTGGTCGAGCGGGCCGGCGCGGCCGGCGTCGTGCCCTCCTCCCTGCTGACCGAGCTGGAGGGCCGGGCGCTGCGCGCCGGGGAGGCGTACCGGTCCCTGGCCACCTTCCTCAAGGAGGAGCTGCGCGACGCCGCCCCGGAGCGTGACGCGGTCGGGAAGGACTACTACGCCCTGGCCTCCCGCGAGTTCCTCGGGGCCAGCGTGGACCTGGAGGAGACCTACCAGTGGGGCCTGGAGGAACTGGCGCGGATCGTGGCGGCCCAGCGGGCCGACGCCCGGGCCATCCGCCCCGGTGCGGGCATCGAGGAGGCCCGGCAGGTGCTCAACGCCGACCCGGCCCGGCGCCTGGAGGGCACCGGCGTGCTCAGGGACTGGATGCAGGCCACCTCGGACGCCGCCCTGGAGGCGATGAGCGCCTACTTCGACATCCCCGCGCCCATGGACCGGATCGAGTGCATGATCGCCCCCACCCAGGAGGGAGGCGTGTACTACACCGGCCCCTCGGAGGACTTCTCCCGCCCGGGCCGCATGTGGTGGTCCGTGCCGGCCGGCGAGGACTCCTTCACCACGTGGGAGCAGAAGACCACGGTCTACCACGAGGGGGTACCCGGCCATCACCTGCAGGTCGCCACCGCCATGCTGAACCGTGAGGAGCTCAACGACTGGCGGCGCAACGCGCTGTGGACCTCGGGTCACGGCGAGGGCTGGGCCCTGTACGCGGAGCAACTGATGGAGGAGTTCGGGTTCCTCCAGGACCCGGGAGACCACCTCGGGATGCTCGACGCCCAGCGGATGCGGGCGGCCCGCGTGGTGTTCGACATCGGCGTGCACTGCGGCTTCGAGGCCCCTGCCGAGTACGGCGGCGGCACCTGGACCCCGGAGGCCGGCTTCGCCTTCCTGCAGGAGCACATCAACGACACCCCCGGCCAGGTGCGGTTCGAGTTCATCCGCTACCTCGGCTGGCCCGGCCAGGCCCCGGCCTACAAGGTCGGCCAGCGCATCTGGGAGCAGATCCGCTCCGAGCATGCCACCCGTGCCGCTCACGATGGCGGGACCTTCGACCTGAAGGACTTCCACACGCGCGCGCTGCGCCTGGGGTCGATGGGTCTGGACACCCTGCGCGAGGCACTGGCATGACCGTCCCACCCGCCGGGGCCGCACCCCGGCTCGTCCTGGCCTCCGCCTCCCCGGCGAGGGCGCGGATCCTCGAGGCCGCCGGGATCGGGTTCACCGTGGTGGTCTCCGAGGTCGACGAGGATGCGGTCACCGAGGCCCACCCGCTGGCCGGCCCGGCCGAGCTCGCCCTGCTGCTGGCCCATGCCAAGGCGGAGGACGTGGCCGCGCGCCCGGAGGCCGCCGGGGCGCTGGTACTGGGCTGCGACTCGGTGTTCGAGCTGGACGGGACCGCCTACGGCAAGCCCTACGAACAGGCGGTCGCGCGGGAACGCTGGCGACTGCAGTCCGGGCGCACCGGACAACTGCACACCGGGCATTCGCTCATCGACACCAGCCACCACGCGACGGCCGGGCTCCGCGGTCCCGACGCCGGCAGCGCACCGTCCGCGACCGCGCTGGCGACCGCCTCGGTCACCTTCGCGGACGTGACGGAGGCGGAGATCGCCGCGTACGTGGGCTCCGGGGAGCCGCTGCAGTGCGCGGGGGCGTTCACCATCGACGGCCGGGGCGCCGCCTTCGTCTCGGCCGTGCACGGGGATCCCAACGCCGTGATCGGGGTGTCCGTCTCGACGCTGCGCGGCCTGCTGCACCAGTTGGGCTGGTCCATCACCGACTTGTGGGATTCCTACAAGTGAGGATCTTCGACTCGGGGAAACCGCGCCGGATCCTGTAGGAATCCCACGGTCCGGTCTAGGCTCGGGCAGATGAGCCTGCAGCCCGCGTCCGGTACGGACCGGCAGGCTCCTGACGCGAACCGCTTGTGAAGGAGTCCCCACCCGATGCCCCAGACGACGCCGAACGCCACCACCGCCCCGCGCCGCTTCTCGCGGGTGCTGGTGGCCAATCGCGGGGAGATCGCCGTCCGGGTGATCCGGGCGGCCCACGACGAGGGGCTCACGGCCGTGGCCGTCTACGCCGAGCCGGACCGCGATGCGTTGCACGTGCGGATGGCCGACGACGCCATCTCCCTGGGCGGGGCGACCGCCGCCGACTCCTACCTGGCCCAGGAGAAGATCCTGGCCGCGGCCAGGACCTCCGGTGCCGACGCCGTGCACCCCGGTTATGGGTTCCTGTCCGAGAACGCCGAGTTCGCCCGCGCGGTCGAGACCGCCGGACTGGTGTGGATCGGCCCCCCGCCGGCCGCCATCGAACGACTCGGGGACAAGGTCTCGGCGCGGCACCTGGCCCAGGAGGTCGGCGCCCCGCTGGTCCCGGGGACCCCCGATCCAGTGGCCGACGCCGGCGAGGTGCTGTCCTTCGCCGACGCCCACGGCCTGCCCCTGGCCATCAAGGCCGCCCACGGTGGCGGCGGCCGAGGCATCAAGGTGGCCCGGACCCGCGAGGAGGTCCCGGAGCTGTTCGAGTCCGCGGTGCGCGAGGCCACGGCCGCCTTCGGCCGGGGTGAGTGCTTCGTGGAACGCTTCCTGGACGCCCCCCGCCACGTGGAGACCCAGTGCCTGGCCGATCACGCGGGTACCGTGGTGGTGGTCTCCACCCGCGACTGCTCACTGCAGCGCCGCAACCAGAAACTCGTGGAGGAGGCACCCGCCCCGTTCCTCACCGCCGAGCAGCAGCGGAGGCTGTACGCCGCCTCCAAGGACATCCTGCGTGCCGCCGGCTACGTGGGTGCCGGGACGTGCGAGTTCCTCGTCGGCGCGGACGGCACCATCTCCTTCCTCGAGGTCAACACCCGGCTGCAGGTGGAGCACCCGGTCTCCGAGGAGGTCACGGGGCTGGACCTGGTCCGGGAGCAGTTCCGGCTGGCCCGCGGCGAGGAGCTCGGCTATGAGGACCCCGAGGTCCGGGGCCATTCCCTCGAGTTCCGCATCAACGGTGAGGACGCCGGGCGGGACTTCATGCCGGCCCCCGGCACCCTGACCCGGTTCCGGCTGCCCTCGGGGCCGGGCGTCCGCGTGGACACCGGGGTCGAGGAGGGCGAGACCATCAGCGGGAACTTCGACTCGATGATCGCCAAGCTCATCGTCACGGGGGCCACCCGGGAACAGGCCCTGGAACGCTCCCGGCGGGCGCTGGCCGAGATGCAGGTGGCCGGCATGCCCACCGTGCTCCCGTTCCACCGCGCGGTGGTGGCCGACCCGGCGTTCGCCCCGCGGGACGGATCCGCCTTCACGGTGCACACGCGGTGGATCGAGACCGAGTTCGAGAACACCATCGACGCGTTCGCGGCGCCCATCGCCGCACCGGACCAGCCCGGGGCGGAGGACCGCCGCTCGGTGACCGTCGAGGTCAACGGCAAGCGCGTCGAGGTCACGCTGCCGGCCATCTTCGGCGCCATCTCCACCGCGGCCGGCAACGCCAGGGCCGGCAGCCGGCGCCGCAAGGCCCGCGGCGGCCGCGGCGTGACGGCCACCGCCACCAACGGGGACACGCTCACCTCACCGATGCAGGGCACCATCGTCAAGGTCGCCGCCGGCGTCGGGGACACCGTGGCCGAGGGTGACCTCATCGTGGTGCTGGAGGCGATGAAGATGGAACAGCCGCTCACCGCCCACAAGTCCGGCACGATCACCGAGCTGGCGGCCGCGCCGGGTGCGACGGTGACGGCGGGCGCCGCCATCGCCGTCATCGGGGACTGACGCCGGGGACCGGAACGCCGCCGCCGTCCAGACCGTCTCACGATGTGGACGGACTGTCCGCATGCTGACCCTGCGCATAGGATGGTGGGGCCGCAGAACCCGCACCGGCCCTCCCGGTCACCGCACCGGGTCCGCCCCTCGGCGCCGAGCCACCGGGTCCCGCCCGTTCACGCGGCCATCATCATTGCCTTCCCGAGGAGTCTTGCCATGCCCGCTGACCTGTCCACCGACGGTCCGGCCTCGCCGGAGCCGGTCGACGCCAAGGACGACGGCACCGCCGAGCTGGGTGTCCCCCGCTCCCGCGTGGTGCTGGCGTCGCTGATCGGGACCTCGATCGAGTTCTACGACTTCTACGTCTACGCGACCGCGGCCGTCTCGGTCTTCCCGCTGATCTTCTTCGCCTCGGGTGACGAGGGCGCGGCCCTGCTCGCGTCCATGGCGACCTTCGGCGCCGCCTTCGTCGCCCGACCCGTCGGCTCCGTGCTGTTCGGCCACTTCGGCGACCGGATCGGGCGCAAGGCCACCCTGATCGGCTCCCTGCTGACCATGGGCATCGCCACGTTCCTCATCGGCCTGCTGCCGACCTACTACCAGATCGGCCTGTGGGCACCGGCCCTGCTGACCATCCTGCGCTTCTGCCAGGGCCTCGGCCTGGGCGGCGAATGGTCCGGGGCGGCGCTGCTGGCCACCGAGACCGCCAAGAAGGGCAAGCGCGCCTGGGCGGCCATGTGGCCCCAGCTCGGTGCCCCGATCGGCTTCCTGCTGGCCAACGGCCTGTTCCTGATCCTGACCCTGGCCTTCAACCACGACTCCACGAACCCGGACATGAACGGCCCGTTCCTGACCTGGGTGTGGCGCCTGCCGTTCCTGCTCTCGATCCTGATGGTCGCCATCGGCATGTACGTCCGCGTCCGCCTGCAGGAGACCCCGGTGTTCCGCCGGGCCGTGGAGAACGACGAGCGCGTCAAGGCGCCGCTGGGCGAGGTCTTCCGGAAGAACTGGTGGGAGCTCATCCTGGGCACCTTCATCATGCTGGCCACCTACGTGCTGTTCTACCTGATGACGACCTGGATCCTGTCCTACGCCATCGGCAACCCGGAGAAGACCGGCGGGCTCGGCGTGCCCTACTCCGACTTCCTCGTCCTGCAGCTGATCGGCATCCTGTTCTTCGCGGCGTTCGTGCCGGTGGCCGGGCTGCTCGCCGACCGCTTCGGCCGCAAGCCGACCCTGATCGTCATCACCGTGCTGCTCCTGGCCTTCGGCCTGACCTTCGGCTGGTGGCTGAGTGCCGACTCCATCGGCCAGGGCACCGACCTGAACAGCCTGCAGATGATGCTGTTCCTGATCGTCGGCATGACCCTGATGGGCCTGACCTTCGGCCCGATGTCCGCCGTCCTGCCGGAACTGTTCCCGACCAACACCCGGTACACCGGTTCCGGCGTCGCCTACAACGTGTCCTCCATCCTCGGTGCGGCCCTGACGCCGTTCGTGGCCGCCTGGCTGGTGCAGAACTACTCGGTGGCACACGTCGGCTACTACCTGGCCTTCGCCTCCGTGCTGACGCTGGTCGCCCTGGTGCTGGCTCCGGAGACGAAGACCAAGTCGCTGGACTCCGACAGCGCCCAGTCCCGCGCCATCGCCGAGGAGATCGTCTCCGAGCCGTGACCGGCTGATCCCCCAGCACGACGCCGGCCCGGCACCTTCCCGCACGAAGGTG
>JAPFFX010000377.1 GCA_026645375.1 Citricoccus sp. WCRC_4
CCCGGCCCGCCCGGCCGGCGCCGCCCGTCCCCGCACGGTCGGGGACATCGGCCCAGTCCCGGGCCTGCGCAACCAGGTCGCCGGCCGGCACCGGCAGGGGGCAGCGGTCGCCCTGCACGCGCACCTCGGCGGCGAAGTCCAGGGCGTGGTCCGGTGTCCCGTCGTCCCCCGGGCCCACCGTCCAGAGCTCGGCCGGAGCGTCGGCCCAGGCCGAGGGGGCGTCGGTGACGACCAGGTCTGCGTCCGTCGCGGAGCCGGCGGCGGTGAACACCACGTCGACGCCGGCCCGCGCCGCGCCCAGCAGCAGGGCCAGCGGCTGCCAGCCGGCCGGCAGGTCCACGGCGACCGTCGATCCGGCACCCAGCCCCTCGGCGTCGAGCAGGTTCGCGGTCTTGGCCGCCCAGTTCGCCAGCACCCGCCCGGAGAGCTCCACCCGGTCCCCTCCCGTGGCGTAGTCCACCACGGCGGGCCGGGGCGAGGCGGCGACCCCCTCGAACCAGTCGGCCGGGCCGCGGCCGGTGCGGTCAGGTGTTCCCAGGTTGACCATCGTGCGATGTCCTCTCACGTCAGGGGCCGGTGTGCGTGTTCCCGCCCCGCTCACCCTAGAGTGGTCGTGACGGCTGGAGGCGACACGCCGGTGGGGCCGGTGGCAGCGGCGGCGTGTCGGTACAGACGGCGCCGAGACGCTGTCCTACATTGTCCCGTCCCAGTTTGACGAACGGCGAGTTACACCGATGTAATTCACTCCAGAACGGTCACGGTGACCCCGGCGCTTCCCACCGCTCACCACTGACCTCCGCTGTGTTCGGGCCACATCCCGCGTGGGATGGGTCGGGCATGTGCCCCGGTTCCGGCGGAGGAGGTGGTCGGTTGGCGCGCCCCGAGCCCGTGCCCACGTCACCGGCACCGGAGATCCCGGTTCGGAGGCCAGCAGCGTGAGAACGGGGAGGAATCGCATGGAGAATGCCCAGCAGGTCCAGAGGGTCCAGCAGAACGGCAGTGCCCACGCACTGGAGGGCCCGCACCCCGGACGGGCAGTACCGGCCGACTGGTTCCTGGACCCAGCGGACCCGGACGCGGCACGCCGGCTGCAGGAGGGCCAGTCCCTCGAGGACCAGGCCACGGCCTTCCTGGCCGAGCACGACGGGGCCGAGCACGACGGGGCCGAGGACCCGGACGCCGAGCGGGGGCACGCCACCGTCACCGCCCTGCATCCCGGCGGCCTGGCGCCGGAGCGCGCCGACCGGACCGCGGACAGCGCCGCGGCGGACCGTCCGGCGGCCTGGCTCGGCCTCCCCGGCTTCGCCGACCCCCGGGACGTCGACGGCGAGCTGGCCTGGCAGGTGGACGCGCTGTGCGCGCAGACCGACCCCGAGGCCTTCTTCCCCGAGAAGGGCGGCTCCACGCGCGACGCCAAGAAGGTCTGCAGCGCCTGCACCGTGCGCAGCGAGTGCCTGGAGTACGCGCTGGGCAACGACGAGCGCTTCGGCATCTGGGGTGGACTCTCGGAGCGGGAGAGGCGCCGCCTGCGGAAGCGGTCGGTCTGATCTCCTCTCCCGCCACCCTCCCGGTCCATCGCGCCGGGGGTGAACGCACCGACCCGTACGTCACCGCCGCGGTGGTCGTCGACCGACGGCCCGAACTGGCCGCAAGCGCCGTCCGCTCCCTGCTGGACCAGGACCGTGCCCCGGACGGAGTCGTCGTCGTCTTCGCGCGCGAGGTGCACGACGACCTGAGGGACACGGTCTGCCGCATGGTCGACGACGCCGGCCAGGCCGTCCGGTTCATCCAGTCACCCGTCACCCGGCTCGCCGACCGGCTCACGCTCCCCGGCTCCCCGGGGGACGGCGGGCCCGCCGGCACCGAACACTGGCTGTGGTGGATGCACGACGACGCCCGTGCCGCCCCCGACGCCCTGCGCCGGCTGCTGACGGCCGTGGAGACCTCCCCCTCCGTGGCGATCGCCGGCTGCAAGCAGGTCGAGCCCGACCGGCCCCGCCACCTGCTCGACGTCGGCCTGGCGGTCACCGGCGCCGGTGAGCCGATCAGCCTGATCGAGCCCGGCGAGCTGGACCAGGGCCAGTACGACGGGCGCACCGACGTCTTCGCGGTCTCCGCCCCGGGGCTGCTGGTCCGCGCCGACGTGTGGACCGCTCTGGGCGGGCTGGACCCCGAGGGCCCGCCCCCAGCGGCCGCCGCCGACCTCTGCTGGCGCGCCCGTCTCGCCGGGCACCGGGTGGTGGTCGTTCCCGAGGCCGTGGTCGGCCACGACGGCGCGGGTGAGGGCCTGTTCGCCGGCGCGGCCGCCGTGCGGGAGGCCTCGCTCTGGCTGCGCCTCAAGCACGCCCGTCCGCTGGCCCTGCCGTTCCTCTGGACCTGGGGACTGCTCACCGGACTCGGCGGGTTCCTCGCCTCCCTGCTCGCCAAGGAACCCGGCCGGGGCGTGGCCCAGCTGACCGGGACCGCGCGCACCCTCGTCCGCCTGGACGCGCTGGCCCGGTCCAGGAGGCAGGCCCGGGGCACCCGGCGGGCGCCGCGGTCCGTCGTCGATCCCCTGCGGGCCGACCGGCACGAGGTCCGCTCCTACCGGCGCAGCCTCGTCGACCTCGAGGCGCCGGAGGAGGTCATCGGGGACGGCACCGGGTCCACCGGCGCCGGGACCGAGGCCACCGGCGACCACGACGACTTCACCGCCCTGGCGACCCCGGAACGCACCTGGGTGGGAACGGGACTGGTGGTCGCCCTGCTGCTGCTCGGGGGACTCAGCCTCTTCGGCCTGCGCCACCTGCTGGGCGCCGAGGCCCTGTCCGGTGGCTCCCTGCTGCCGGTGTCCGGTGCGCAGGCCGCCGTGTGGCACCACGCCACCGCCGACTGGTCCGCGGCCGGGGCCGGAGCCTCCGTGCAGCCCGGCCCCTTCGGCCTGGTCCTGGCCCTGCTCGGGGCGACCGGGCACGGTTCGGCGGCCCTGGTCTGGCTGACGATCCTGGCCATGCCGCTGGCAGCCCTCGGCGCCTGGGCAGCGGCCGGCGCCGTGGACCGTGGCCGGGCCGCCCGCATGCTGGCCGCCCTGCTGTGGGGACTCTCGCCGGCGCTGCTGACGGCCGCAGGACAGGGCAGGCCGGGGGCCCTGCTGGTGCACCTGGCCCTGCCGTGGCTGGCACTGGCCGTCCTCCGGGCCACCGGCTCCGCCGCCAGCCACCGACCGGACACGGACGGTGCTCCGGCCGACGTCCTGATCCGACCGGGCCACCGCGGCGTGGTCTCCTGGACCGCCTCGGGCTGGACCGCCCTGCTCCTGGCCGTCATCGGTGCGGCGGCTCCCGCGCTGCTGCCGGTCCTCTCCGTGGCCGTGCTGGTGCTGGCCGCCGTGCTGCGCCGACGTGGCCGGACGCTGTGGTGGACCCCGGCCCCGGGGCTGGCCCTGTTCCTGCCCGCGCTGGTGACCCACTGGACGGACCCGCGGGCCGTCCTGGGTGATCCCGGCGTCCCCCAGGCCTACGATCCGGCCCCGGCCTGGCAGCAGCTCCTGGGCTTCCCGGAGGCCTTCGCCCCGGACTCCGGGCTGCGCGCCCTGCCGTGGCTGGACGCCTGGGCCCCGGGCTTCCCCTGGGCGCTGACCGCCGCACTCGTCGTCGGCCTCCCGGTCCTCGTGCTGGCCGTGGTCGGTGCCGTCCGGCGCGGCCGGGCCGGGCGGGTCGCCCGCGCCGGGGTGCTCCTCGCCGTGCTCGCCGTCATGGCCGGCTCCGTGGTCCCCCTGATCGGCACCTCCCTGGGAACCGACGGCCGGCTGGTCACGGTGTTCACCGGCCCGTTCACCTCGACCGCCGTGCTGGGGGTCCTGCTCGCGGCGGTGGCGGGGTCCGGCGTCCTCGGCGCCCCGGGCGCAGCACGTCGCACCGGCGCCGCCGTGCTCGCCACGGCAGCGGCCGGTTCCGTCGTCCTCACGGCCGGGCTGTGGGTCATCCCGCGCGCCGTCCCGGCCGAGGCCCTCCGGACGGCCGGCACCGAGTCCCTGGAACGGCGCTCGGCCGACGGTGAGTCGCATCCGGTGCTGTCCACCCTGGGTACCGGTTCCGTCGTGGCGGCCAGCCCCGTCCGGCTGGTCCCGGCGACCGCTGCGGACCAGGGCACCAGCCCGCTGGCCACCCGCACCGTGGTGCTGGAACGCCGGTCGGATGAACTGCAGGTCAGCCTGGCCGGCGGCACCGGACCCACCCTGGACCGGCTCAGCGCCGGGTGGGCGGCCCGGTCGCTGACCGGCCCGCTCCCGGCGCCGCAGGCCGCGAGGCCGGAC
>JAPFFX010000395.1 GCA_026645375.1 Citricoccus sp. WCRC_4
GCGGAGTGCCGACCCTGCAGGCGGCCACGCTGATCATCGGTCTGCCCTTCTCGATCGTGATGTACCTGATCATGATCGGGTTCTGGAAGGCGCTGCGCGCCGAGCGCTCCCAGCGCGAGGGGCGCAGCTCCACCCGCCGCTCCGCGGTCGCCTCCCGCATTCCCGGCCCGGACAGCCACTGGCGCCGGCGGCTCTCCCGGACCGGCTCGTTCCCGGGCCCGAAGTCCGTGCGCCGCTACGAGGACGAGGTGCTGGCCCCGGCGCTGGCGGAGGTCCTCGAGGAGTTCCGGACCCACGGACGCGACGCCGAGCTCACCAGCTCGGTGGTCGGCTACCAGGGCCTGTCCGAGCACACGTTCACCGTGCGGATGGGCGAGGACCGGGACTTCCACTACCAGGTCTACCCCGTGGCCACGCCGGTGCCGGCCTTCGGCGGGTTCCGCACCAACCCCGACTCGGACCTCTACTACCGCCTCGAGGTCTTCACCGAGACCGGCTCTCAGGGCACCGACGTCATGGACTGGAGCCACGAGCAGGTCATCAACGACGTCCTCGATAGCTGGGAGGCGCACCTGGCCTTCCTGAGCATTCACACCGGCCCGTCCAAGATCCAGGACGGCACCGAAGGACCACCCGACTGGTCCACCGACATCCACGACGTGCCGACGGGGCAGATCCCCGCGGCCAAGGAGGCAAACCCGTGAGCACCACCTTGTTCATCGACGGACAGTGGCAGGCCGCCACCCAGGGCGGCACCCGCACCGTCGTCTGTCCGGCTGACGGCACCGAGGTCGGCGTCGTCGCCGAGGCCACCGCGCAGGACACCGAGCGGGCGATCGCCGCGGCCCGGGCCGCCTTCGACGATGGCCGCTGGTCGGGCGTGCCCGGCCCGCAGCGCGGGGACCTGCTGCTGAGGGTCGCCGCCCGGCTGCGTGAGTGCAAGGACGAGTTCGCCCGTGCGGAGTCGTTGGACACCGGCAAGCGCCTGGTGGAGTCCGAGATCGACATGGACGACATCGCCGCGTGTTTCACGTACTTCGGCAAGATCGCCGCCGAGCAGGCCGGGCGGATAGTCGACGCCGGGGACGGCACGGTGGTCTCGAAGGTCGTCACCGAGCCGGTGGGCGTGTGCGGGATGATCACCCCCTGGAACTACCCGCTGCTGCAGGCCGCCTGGAAGATGGCCCCGGCGCTGGCCGCCGGCTGCACGTTCGTGCTCAAGCCCGCCGAGCTCACCCCGCACACGGCGATCCTCATGATGGAGGTCCTCCAGGAGGTGGGCCTGCCCGACGGCGTGGCGAACCTCGTGCTCGGGGCGGGAGCTGAGGTCGGCGCGCCGCTGGCCGAGCACCCCGACGTGGACCTCGTCTCCTTCACCGGCGGCGTGCTCACCGGCCGGCGCATCGCGGCCGCCGCGGCGCCCACCGTGAAGAAGATCGCCCTGGAGCTGGGTGGGAAGAACCCCAACGTGGTCTTCGCCGACGCCGACTTTGACGCCGCCGTGGACAACGCCCTCAACGGCGCGTTCGTGCACTCCGGGCAGGTCTGCTCCGCCGGGGCCCGTCTGGTGGTCGAGGAGCCGATCGCCGAGCGCTTCGTCGACGAGCTCGTCCGCCGGGCCGGGCGGATCTGCCTCGGCGGGCCCTTCGACGAGCAGGCCGAGACCGGTGCGCTCATCTCGGCGGCCCAGCGCGAGAAGGTCCACGCCTACGTGGAGCGCGCCCGACAGCAGGGCGCCCGGATCCGCACCGGTGGCGCGTACTCGACCGGCCGCTCGGCCGACGGGACGCTGGACCTCGAACAGGGCTTCTTCTATCCGCCCACCGTCATCGACCGCTGCACCCGCGAGATGGACTGCGTGCACGACGAAGCCTTCGGTCCGACCGTGACGGTCGAGACGTTCCGCACCGAGGACGAGGCCGTGGAGATCGCCAACGACACCATCTACGGCCTGGCCGGCGCGGTGTGGACCCAGGACGCCGGGAAGGCCCAGCGCGTGGCGGGCCGGCTGCGCCACGGCACGATCTGGATCAACGACTACCACCCCTACCTGCCGCAGGCCGAGTGGGGCGGGATGAAGCAGTCCGGGATCGGCCGCGAGCTCGGCCCCACCGGTCTGGGCGAATACCAGGAGTTCAAGCACGTCTACCAGAACACCGCCCCCGCCGTGACCGGCTGGTTCGCCCAGCACTGAGTCCGCCCCCGATCGTCTGAAGGAGAAAGTCCATGACCGTCCCCAGCACCACCCCCGCGCCCAGCGCCCCGCACGAGTTCGACTACGTGGTGGTCGGCGGCGGCTCCGCCGGCGCCGTCGTCGCCGCCCGCCTGTCCGAGGACCCGTCCGTGACCGTCGTCCTGATCGAGGCCGGCCCGCACGACCGGGGCATCGACGAGGTGCTCACCCTCAGCCGGTGGATGGAGCTGCTGGAGTCGGGCTACGACTGGGACTACCCGCTCGAAGAGCAGGAGAACGGCAACTCGTTCATGCGCATGGCTCGCGCCAAGGTGCTGGGCGGGTGCTCCTCGCACAACTCCTGCATCGCGTTCTGGGCCCCCGCCGAGGACCTGGACGAGTGGGAGCAACGTTTCGGCGCCGAGGGCTGGAACGCCGAGACCGGCTTCCGGCTCTACCAGAAGCTCGAGACCAACGACGACGCAGGTGCCCACCACGGCCACGACGGTCCCGTGCACCTGATGCAGGTCCCCGATGCCGATCCCTGCGGCGTCGCCCTGCTCGAGGCCTGCGAGCAGGCCGGCATCCCGCGCACGCCGTTCAACACCGGGAAGACCGTGGTCAACGGCGCGAACTTCTTCCAGATCAACCGCCGACCCGACGGCACCCGGGCCTCGGCCTCGGTGGCCTACCTACACCCGGCCGCCGACCGGGCGAACCTCACGGTCCTGCACTCCACCCAGGCCAAGCGCGTGGTCATCGAGGACGGCCGGGCCACCGGCGTGGAGCTCGTGGACAACGCCTTCGGCACCCCCCGCACCGTGCGCGCCCGCCGCGAGGTGGTCGTCTCCGCCGGAGCGATCGACACCCCCAAGCTGCTGATGCTCTCCGGGATCGGACCCGCCGAGCACCTGCGCGAGGTCGGCGTGGACGTGCTCGTGGACGCCCCCGGCGTCGGGGCGAACCTACAGGACCACCCCGAGGGAGTGATCCAGTGGGAGGCCAAGCAGCCGATGGTCACCGAGTCCACCCAGTGGTGGGAGGCCGGGATCTTCGCCCAGATCGACCCGGACACCGACCGGCCGGACCTGATGATGCACTACGGCTCCGTCAACTTCGACATGCACACCTACCGGCAAGGCTTCCCCACCTCCGACAACGCCTTCTGCCTCACGCCCAACGTCACCCACGCGCGCTCCCGCGGCACGGTGCGGCTGCGCTCACGGGACTTCCGGGACAAGCCGAAGGTCGACCCGCGCTACTTCACCGACCCGGAGGGCTACGACATGCGGATCATGACCGCCGGGATCCGCAAGGCCCGCGAGATCGCCGCGCAGCCTGCCCTGGCGGAGTGGGCCGGGGAGGAGCTCTTCCCGGGGAAGGACGTGCAAACGGACGAGCAGATCGCCGACTACGTCCGCCGCACCCACAACACCGTCTACCACCCGGCCGGCTCCTGCCGGATGGGCCCGGTGGAGGACGCCATGTCCCCGCTGGACCCCCAACTGCGGGTCAAAGGCGTGCAGGGCCTGCGCGTGGCCGACGCCTCGGTGATGCCGGAGCTGACCACGGTCAACCCCAACATCACCGTCTACATGATCGGTGAGCGGGCCGCGGAGCTCATCGCCGCGGACGCCGCCAACCGGGTAGTCGCCGGCGACTTGGCGGCCGCCCCGACCGCCTAGCCGCGGAACCGACCGCGCCCGGAGCACAGCACCGCGGCGCGGGCGTAGAGCCCGGCCAGCTCCGCCCCGACGGGCACGGACAGCAGCTCCAGGTCGGGTAATAGGAGACGATCGGCACTCCGGAAACAGAAACGGAAATGGAGACGGCACTGGTGCAGCGGACGTGCCGCCAGTGCCGTTCCATCTCCCGAGGCAGGTCCCATGGTGTTTCGGCAGCGGGCAGGAGGCCACCCGCAAGGCATTCAACGACCACTCAGGAGCGTGCGGCTGCACGATCTGCGGCATGGCACGGCGTCCCTGATGACCGCGGCCGGCGTGGACGTGGCGGTGGTGTCCAAGGTGCTGCGCCATGCCACGATCAAGCTCACCGTGGACACGTACGGGCACCTGCTGCCGGGGGTCGGGGAGGCGGCCGCGGATCAGCGCTCGGGCATGATCCCGCGGGCGACGTCCCGCACCGATGGACACAGTCCGGCCAAGAATGGGGCCTAAGCGGTGCCGCTTCCTTGTATTGACGCAGATAGTCAGGGATTCGAGCCCTTGGCACGGGGATGCCGCACACTGGTTTGAAGTTTCGGCCGCCCCGAAAGGGCAGGGTCCGGTCAGTCGCGCGGTGTCCCTATTTCCCCGGAATCACGCGCATCTGCTTCTGTCTCCTGCGTCCTCGTGCTGCGACGTTAATGCGCCTGCTACTACAGAATGGCCACAGTCGGGACCGTAATTTTCCGGGATCGCCTAGAGTGACGGCGCGTTGGTCGGGTCAGAGTCGGTCTCCGCCCCCGGCCGGCCCGCTCACATGCCAGCACGTGGGGCACTGCC
>JAPFFX010000410.1 GCA_026645375.1 Citricoccus sp. WCRC_4
CGGGCAGCCGGCGGACGGTGCCGGCGTCGGCGGCCCGCGTGGCGAGCCCGGCCACGGGGACGCCACCGAGGGTCGCCTGCGGGTCCAGCCAGGACCACGGGACGAGCACGAACGCCCGCTCATGGGCCCTGGGGTGGGGCAGGGTCAGTTCCGGGTGATCCGAGGCGAGGTCGGCGTAGGTGATGACGTCCACGTCCAGGGTGCGCGGGCCCCAGCGCACCTCGCGGGTGCGGTGATGGGCCTGCTCCACCGCGTGGCAGGCGGCGAGCAACTGCCGCGGGGCCAGGGTGGTCTCCACGGACAGCACCAGGTTCAGGTAGTCCGGCTGGCCGGCCGGTCCCCCGACGGCGGCGGTCACCGCGACGGGCGAGACGCCGGTCAGCTCGATGCCCTCGTGCTCCGCGAGCTCCCGCACCGCGGCCTGCAGGGTGGCCGCGGGATCGCCGAGGTTGGCGCCGAGGGCCAGGACGGCCGGGACGGGCGTGGCGGGGACGCGATCGAGGGGATCCGCGGCCGGCGCGCCGGGCTCCGGCAGGCTCATGCCCGGCTCCGGTGCACCGTGACGGCGACGTCGGCGAAGTCGGCCTCGATCGGCGCCCCCGGCTTGTGCACGGTCACCTCGACGGCCGCGGCCACCGGTTGCGCGTCCAGGACGGACTGCGCGATCCGCTCCGCGACGGTCTCGATCAGGTCCAACGGCTCGCCGGTGACCACCGCGAGGACGGCGTCCGCGACCTCGGCGTAGTTGACGGTGCGGGTGAGGTCGTCCGTGGCGGCGGCCGGGGCGGCGTCGAGGTGCACGACGACGTCGGTGATGAACTCCTGCCCGTCGCGCTTCTCCGCGGGGAACACCCCGTGGAAGCCGCGGGCCCGCAGGCCGGTCAGCGAGATGCGGTCCGGCACGGCGGTCACGCCCCCGGGTGGCGCCGCGCCGGGACGGCGGTGGGACCGGCCCAGGCCTGGGCCGTCTTCACGGCGTGCAGGGAGGACTCCACGTCGTGCACGCGCACGCCCCACACCCCGTTCGAGGCCGACAGCGCCGAGACGGCGGCGGTGGCGTGGTCGCGGGCCGTGGCGACCGGCTCGGCCCCGGAGTCCGTGGCCAGCAGCGTGCCCAGGAAGCGCTTGCGTGAGGCGGCCACCAGCACGGGCAGGCCCAGGGCCATCAGCCGGGGCAGGCCCCGCAGCAGCTCCCAGTTGTGCTCCCCGGACTTGGCGAAGCCCAGGCCCGGGTCCAGGATGAGCTGCTCGGGCTTCACCCCGGCGGCCAGGAACGTGTCCTTGAGCCGGGTCAGCTCCTGGATGACCTCCTCGACCACGTCCTCGTACACGGCCAGGGAGTCCATCGTCCGGGCGTCGCCGCGATTGTGCATCAGGACGTAGGGGGCACCGGTCCGGGCGATCAGCTCGGGCATGTCCGGCTCGTGGTTGAGCCCGGAGACGTCGTTGATGATGACGTCGCCCAGCTTCAGGGCCGCCTCCGCGGTGGCGGTGTGCATGGTGTCCACCGAGACCACGGCACCGGCCTTGAGCAGCGCCTCGATGACCGGCAGCACGCGGTTCTGCTCGGTGAGCGGGTCGATGGGCTCCGCACCGGGCCGGGTGGACTCCCCGCCGACGTCGATCAGGTCCGCGCCCGAGTAGTGCAGGCGCAGGCCCTGTTCGATGGCGGTCTCCGTGTCCAGGTAGTCACCGCCGTCCGAGAACGAGTTGTGGGTGACGTTCAGGATGCCCATCACCAGGGTGCGGTCCGTGGGCAGGTCCGCCAGCCGCCGCCGCCGCACCTTCCGGATGACGGTGAGTGGTCCGGTTGCCGGCCCCATCCCTGCCTGTGCTGCCATCGAGTCCATCGGTGGTCCTTTCGTCTGCGGTCGGTCGGGGCATGGCCCGGTGTCCCGGCGGTCGTGCAGGGGTCGTCCGGGACGAGACCCGCACGGCCGTCCGTTCCGGGGATCAGCCGTGGAGGATCAGGCTCATCGCCTCGGCCCGGGTGGAGGCGTCGCGCAGTTGTCCGCGCACGGCCGAGGTCACGGTCTTGGCGCCGGGCTTGCGCACGCCGCGCATGGACATGCACAGGTGCTCGGCCTCCACCACCACGATCGCCCCGCGCGGGTGCAGGTGCGTCATGAGCGCCTCGACGACCTGGGTGGTCAGCCGCTCCTGGACCTGGGGGCGCCGGGCGTAGATCTCGACCAGCCGGGCCAGCTTGCTCAGTCCCGTGACGCGGCCCTCCATCGAGGGGATGTAGCCGATGTGCACGGTGCCGTGGAAGGGGACGAGGTGGTGCTCGCAGGTGGAGTAGAACGAGATGTCCTTCACCAGCACGAGTTCCTCGTGGGAGATGTCGAAGGTGGTGCCCAGGACCTCGGCCGGATCCTGCTGCAGCCCGGCGAAGAACTCCGCGTAGGCCTTGGCCACCCGCGACGGGGTGTCCTGCAGGCCCTCGCGGTCCGGGTCCTCGCCCACGGCCTCGAGGATCTCCCGCACCGCGGCCCGGATGCGCGGCTGGTCCACGCCGGCCGGGGGCAGTTCCGCCTCGGGGTCTGCCGCCAGCACGGCCACGTCAGTGGGTGGTTGGCTCACCGTCTCGGGTGCGCGTTCAGGGGAAGTGTCCACGGTCCCGATCCTAGCGGTGGGGTCCGGTCGGCACGTCCGTGGGCCCGGCCCCCGGGCCGCCGCCCGAACCGCCGGGGCTCTCCCCGGGGAGCTGGCCACCCGGCGTCGGGTCCACCGTGGGGGTCAGCGAGTCGGACGTCGACTCCGGGTCGATGGGGCCGGCGTCGTGCCCGTTCTTCTCGGCAAGGGCCCGGCGCTCCGCCGGGGACAGCACCGGGGGCTGGTCCGAGACCGGCCGGTCGGCGCTGGAGAGCCAGACCTCGCGGGCCTCGCGCTTGCGGATGCCCGCGAAGATCTCGGCGATCTCGGCCTGGTTCAGCGTCTCCCGCTCCAGCAGCTCGTAGGCGAGCCGGTCCAGGATGTCCCGGTTCTGGTTGAGGATCCAGTAGGCCTCGTCGTGGGCCTGGTCCAGCAGTCCGCGGACCTCCTCGTCCACCACGGCGGCCACGCGCTCCGAGTACTCCCGGCCGCTGCCCATGTCACGGCCCATGAAGGGCTCGCCGCTGCCGGAACCGAGCTTCACGGCGCCCACGCGCTCGCTCATGCCGTACTCGGTGACCATCTTGCGGGCCGTCTCCGTGGCCTTGGAGATGTCGTTCGAGGCACCGGTGGACGGGTCGTGGAAGATGATCTCCTCGGCCACCCGGCCGCCCATCGCGTAGGCCAGCTGGTCCAGCAGCTCGTTGCGGGTGACGGAGTACTTGTCGTCCTCCGGGACCACCATGGTGTAGCCGAGGGCACGCCCGCGGGGCAGGATGGTGATCTTCGTGACCGGGGCCGAGTTCCGCAGCCCGGCGGCCACCAGGGCGTGTCCGCCCTCGTGGTAGGCGGTGACCTTGCGCTCGTGCTCCTTCATGAGCCGGGAGCGCTTCTGCGGACCGGCCATGACGCGGTCCACCGCCTCGTCGAGGGCGCGGTCGTCGATCAGCTGGGCGTTGGAGCGCGCCGTGAGCAGGGCGGCCTCGTTGAGCACGTTGGCCAGGTCCGCGCCGGTGAAGCCGGGGGTGCGCTTGGCCAGGGAGCGCAGGTCCACGCCGGGCGCCATCGGCTTGCCCTGGGCGTGCACCTGCAGGATCTGGTTCCGGCCCTCCAGGTCCGGCGCCTCCACCGGGATCTGGCGGTCGAAGCGGCCGGGCCGCAGCAGGGCCGGGTCCAGGACGTCCGGGCGGTTGGTGGCGGCGATCAGGATGACGTTGGTGGTGGCGTCGAAGCCGTCCATCTCCACCAGGAGCTGGTTGAGGGTCTGCTCGCGCTCGTCGTTGC
>JAPFFX010000422.1 GCA_026645375.1 Citricoccus sp. WCRC_4
CGCCGGCCGGGCGGCCGGTGTAGCCGTCGTCGTGCCCGGCCTCGCAGCGCACGGAGCGGGCCCGACGGTGCGTACTGCCGCGTCCGGCGGGTCCACCGCGCCCGGTGGCGTGGCCCCCGGTCCGGGCGCTGCCGGTCAGGAGGGCGAGGGCCGGGACCTGCTGCTGCGCGTCACCGGGGTGCTGCCGGCCCGGCTGGGGCGGGACGACGCCGCCCTGCGCGAGGTGTCCGGCCGGCATGCGGAGATCCTGACCCTGCTGGACTGGCACGCCCCCGGGCTGGACGGGGCCGCGCTGGAGGACATGCTCTACGGCCGGCGCGGCCAGGACGTGACCCTGCGGGCCGAGCTGCACCGGCTGCGCCGGATGCTGGCCGGATTCGCGGAGGGTGCGCCGGAGGCCGGTCCCGTCGGGGTCGACTCGCGCCCGTACCGCATCAGCGGACCGTTGCGCACGGACGCTGGTCTCGCCCGGGACGCGCTGCGCCGAGGCGACCTCGAGGCGGCCCTGCGCTGCGCCGTCGGGATGGTCCTGCCACGGTCCGAGGCGCCGGGCATCCTGGAGATCCGACTGGAACTGCACGCAGGCCTGCGGGAGGCCGTGCTGCAGGACGCCGGCCTCGAGCAGTTGTGGACGTACCTGGGGCGTCCGGAGGCCGCCGGGGACCTGGAACTGTGGTCGATGGCGTTGCGCATGCTGCCGGCCGACTCGCCGCGCCGGGCGCTCGCCGTGAGCACGATCGAGCGGATCACCGCAGACGGGTGACCGGTGAGGGGCGTGCCCCCTTGCGGATGCAACGTGGATGCAACCCCACTGTGAGTACCGTCACAGTCAGCGCAAGGTTGCGCCCGTTCCATCCCCGAGGAGTCGACATGACCGTCTATGCAGATCCCGAGACCACCGTCTACGCGAACCCCGGCACCGAGGGTGCCAAGGTCAGCTTCAGGCCCCGCTACGAGCACTACATCGGCGGCGAGTGGGTCCCACCGGTGAAGGGCCAGTACTTCCAGAACCCCACCCCGGTCACCGGGCAGGTGTTCACGGAGGTCGGCCGGGGCACGGCCGAGGACATCGAGGCGGCCCTGGACGCCGCCCACGCCGCGGCGCCGGGGTGGGGCCGGACCTCGCCGGCGGACCGGGCGCTGATCCTGAACCGGATCGCCGACCGGATGGAGCAGAACCTGGAGATGCTCGCGGTGGCCGAGACCTGGGACAACGGCAAGGCCGTCCGCGAGACGCTCAACGCCGACCTGCCCCTGGCGATCGACCACTTCCGGTACTTCGCCAGTGCCATCCGCACGCAGGAGGGGTCCTTGTCCCAGCTGGACGAGAACACCACCGCCTACCACTACCACGAGCCCCTCGGGGTGGTCGGGCAGATCATCCCGTGGAACTTCCCTATCCTCATGGCCGTCTGGAAGCTCGCCCCGGCGCTGGCCGCGGGCAACGCGGTGGTGCTCAAGCCGGCCGAGCAGACCCCGGCCTCCATCCTCGTGCTCGCCGAGCTGATCGGGGACCTGCTGCCGGCCGGCGTGCTGAACATCGTCAACGGGTTCGGCCTGGAGGCCGGCAAGCCGCTGGCCGCCAGCAAGCGCATCCGCAAGATCGCGTTCACCGGTGAGACCACCACGGGCCGGCTCATCATGCAGTACGCCTCCGAGAACCTCATCCCGGTGACCCTGGAGCTGGGCGGGAAGTCCCCGAACGTGTTCTTCGAGGACGTCATGTCCGCCGACGACGCCTACTGGGACAAGGCGCAGGAGGGCTTCACCATGTTCGCCCTCAACCAGGGCGAGGTCTGCACCTGCCCGTCCCGCGCGCTGGTCCAGGAGTCGATCGCGGAGAAGTTCCTGGACGCCGTGGTCGAGCGCACCAGGCGCATCAGGCAGGGCAACCCGCTGGACCCGGAGACCATGATGGGCGCCCAGGCCTCCAACGACCAGCTCGAGAAGATCCTCTCGTACCTGGACATCGGCCGCCAGGAGGGTGCCGAGGTGCTCACCGGTGGGGCCCGGGCGGAGCTCGACGACGACCTGGCGGGCGGCTACTACGTGCAGCCGACCATCTTCCGCGGCACCAATGACATGCGCATCTTCCAGGAGGAGATCTTCGGCCCGGTGGTCTCGCTGACCACCTTCACCGACTTCGACGACGCGATGGCCATCGCCAACGACACCCTCTACGGCCTGGGCGCCGGGGTCTGGTCCCGCGACGGCAACACCGCCTACCGGGCCGGGCGGGCCATCCAGGCCGGCCGGGTCTGGGTGAACAACTACCACGCGTATCCGGCGCACTCCGCCTTCGGCGGGTACAAGTCCTCCGGCATCGGCCGCGAGAACCACCTGATGATGCTGGACCACTACCAGCAGACCAAGAACCTGCTGGTGTCCTACGCCGAGGGCAAGCAGGGCTTCTTCTAAACCGGCCCGGCCCCCGACCACCCAGGACAACACACCGCTTTTCCCGCATCTAGGAGGATGTCATGAGCATGATGAAGGCTGCCGTCGTCGAATCGTTCGGCCAGGACCTCACCGTCAAGGACCTGCCCATCCCGGAACCCGGACCCGGCCAGGCGCTGGTGAAGCTGATCTCCACCGGCGTGTGCCACACCGACCTGCATGCCCGGGACGGTGACTGGCCCGTTCAGCCCACCCCGCCCTTCGTCCCGGGGCACGAGGGCGTCGGCATCGTGGAGAAGGTCGGCGAGGGGGTGACCGACGTGTCCGTGGGACAGATGGTCGGCAACGCCTGGCTGTCGAGTGCGTGCGGCAGCTGCGAGTACTGCCGGACCGGCTGGGAGACCCTGTGCGAGAGCCAGACCAACGGCGGTTACTCCGTCGACGGCTCCTTCGGGGAGTACATGCTGGTGGACGCGAAGTTCGCGGCCATCATCCCGGAGGGCGCGGACCCTTACGAGGTGGGGCCCGTACTGTGCGCCGGGGTGACCGTCTACAAGGGCCTGAAGCAGACCGAGGTCCGTCCCGGCCAGTGGGTGGTCATCTCCGGCATCGGCGGGCTGGGTCACATCGCCGTCCAGTACGCCGTGGCGATGGGGATGCGCGTGGTCGCCGTGGACGTCGCCGACGACAAGCTGGCCCTGGCCCAGGAGCACGGTGCGGAAGTCCTGGTGAACGCCAACGTCGTCGAACCGGCCGAGGAGATCCTGAAGAAGACCGGCGGCGCCCACGGAGTGCTCGTGACGGCGGTCCACCCGAAGGCCTTCGGGCAGGCGATCGCCATGGCCCGTCGCGGCGGGACGATCGTGTTCAACGGGCTGCCGCCGGGAGACTTCCCGGCCCCGATCTTCGACATCGTCCTGAAGGGCCTGACGATCCGCGGCTCGATCGTCGGGACCCGCCAGGACATGGTCGAGGCGCTGGACTTCTACGCACGCGGACTGATCCATCCGACCTACACGCGACGTCCGCTGTCCGAGGTGAACGCGGTGTTCGACGAGATGCACCACGGCAAGATCGCCGGCCGCGTGGTCATCGACTACACGGAGGACTGAGCCGCCCTGCTGATCCGCACCTGACCCGGACGGGCCCCGGCGCTATCGCCGGGGCCCGTCCCGTCGTCCGGGGCGACGACCCTGCAGCCGTGGCACCGGGCGCCGAGCCGCCTCATCGGGGGCCGGGAGCGTCCTGCACCACCCAGGGATCCACGAGCCTGCGGAAGGCCTCCGGTTGCTCCACCCAGGGGTAGTGGCCGCAGTCCTCGATCATCTCCAGCCGGGCCCCCAGGACGCGGGCGCCGGCACGGACCGGGGCATCGCCCACGAGGATGTCCTCCGTGCCGCCGATGACGAGGGTCGGAGGCAGGGCGGCCTGCCGGATGCGGTGCGCGGCGTCCCCCGGGATGTCCCGGGACCAGGCGCCGGAGGCCGCGAGCGAGGTCGAGCCCAGGGGCGCGTGCTCCTGCTCCCGCAAGCTCCACCGCGCGTACCCGGCGGGGCGCTGGACCGGGGAGTCCGCCTGGAAGCGGGCCTCGTCCTCCGGTGCGAGCCCGGCCAGCGAGGCCATGGCCCGGGTGATCACCGGTTCCGTGCGGCGGCCCGCGATCGCCTCGCCGTCGTGTCCGGTGTCGGTGAGCCAGGTCAGCGCCGGGGTGACGAGCACCAGGGAGCGCACGCGGTCCGGATACCGGGCGGCCGTGGCCAGCGCGAGCTGAGCCCCCGCCGAGTGGCCGAGCAGGTCGGCCCGGTCCAGGCCCAGGGCGTCGGCCGCGGACACCACGTCGGCGGCGTCCGTCCACCACCCCCGGGACAGGCCGCCGGTGGCGGGCGTGCCGCGCGGGTGCAGGACGGCCAGCGGCCGGGCCTCGGCCAGGCCGGCCAGGTCCTCGAGGTACTCCGGCGAGCGGCACGGCCCGCCCGGCAGGACGAGGACCGGCGGGCCGGAGCCTGCGCCCAGGAGCTGGACGGCGATGGGCGTGCCGTCGTCGGCGGCGGCGTGGATCAGGGACCCGGTCTGCGAGGACTTCACGGTCGGCATCCCTACAGGTACAGGCCGGCCAGCCGGGTCAGCGAGGACCGGATGCCGTTGGCGTTGTCCGCCGGACGCCGGCTCAGGTCGTAGACCCTGGCCACGAGGGGCCTCGTCCAGGAGTAGTCGAAGGTCTCGGTGACCAGGGTGCTGCCGTCGCCCCGGTCCTCGAACTGCCAGCGCCAGCGGTGTCCGCCCGGGTGCTGCCACTCCACCACGCGGTCCTCGTCCGCGGCGGTGGTCACCAGCCTCATCGTGTAGGGCAGGCCGAACTTGCGCATCGCCACCGTGAACTCGTCACCCACCGCGAGCTGGGTGGGCCCGGTCTTGGTGTACTGCACCGACCCCGAGCCATCCACCTCATGGTGCCGGTGGGGATTGGCCAACAGGGCCCACAGCTCGGCGGCGGGTGCGTTCACCCTGATCCGGTAGCTGACCTGGTGGGGGCCCGTGTCCACCCGTTCCGGCCAGGCGGCCTGGGGCGCGGACACCGGAAGGCCGGTCTCCGGGTTGGTCCGTCCTGGTGCACTCTCGGGCTGATCGCTCATGACCCCAGTCTAGGGACGGTCGCGCTCCCGTCACCCGCCACCGGCGCGTGCACGCCGCCGGCGGAGGCCCCACCCCGGCTAGGGTGGGGCCGTCCCCTCCGCCGCCGCACCGTCCTGAGGCACCGCCATGTCATCGAAGAAGTCCACGCCCCCCGGCCAGCCCGCCGCACCGAACCATCCGGAGGTCCGGCAGAACCTGGCGCTGGGGTCCTCCGGGGCCCGCCCCGAGGACCGGATGTCGGTGCTGGCCACGCTGCGCCGGCCGGGGTGGCTGAAGACCGAGGTGCTCGCCGGGCTGGTGGTCGCGCTCGCCCTCATCCCGGAGGCCATCGCGTTCTCGCTGATCGCCGGCGTCGACCCGACGGTGGGACTGTACGCCACCGCCGTGATGGCCATCTCCATCGCGTTCCTCGGCGGGCGCCCGGCGATGATCTCTGCCGCCACGGCGGCCACGGCCCTCGTGATCGCCCCGGTGGTGGCCAGCCACGGCGTCGAGTACCTGCTCGCCACGGCCGTCCTGGCCGGGGTCATCCAGGTCCTGCTGGGCCTGCTCGGCGTCGCGCGGCTGATGCGGTTCATCCCGCGCAGCGTGATGACCGGCTTCGTCAACGCCCTGGCCATCCTCGTCTTCGTCTCCCAGCTGCCGGACCTGATCGGGGTGCCGTGGGTGGTCTACGTGCTGGTGGCGGCCGGACTGGCCCTCATCTTCGTCCTCCCGCGGCTCACCACCGCCGTCCCGGCTCCGCTGGTCTCGATCGTCGTCGTGACCGTGCTGGTGATCGCCACGCAGCTGGCGGTGCCGACCGTGGGGGACAAGGGTGAACTCCCGGACACGCTGCCCTCCCTGCTCATCCCGGACGTCCCCCTCACCCTGGAGACGCTCGAGGTGATCGCCCCCTACGCGCTGGCCATGGCCGTCGTCGGGCTGCTCGAGTCGCTCATGACCGCCAAGCTGGTGGACGACATCACGGACACCCGCTCTGACAAGACCCGTGAGGCGCTGGGGCAGGGCGGGGCCAACGTCCTCGCCGGTCTCTTCGGCGGCATGGGCGGCTGCGCGGTGATCGGGCAGACGATGATGAACGTCAAGGTCGCCGGGGCGCGGACGCGGCTGTCCACCCTCACGGCCGGCGTGATGGTCCTGGTGCTGTCGGTGCTGCTGGAGGAGGCCGTGGCGATGGTGCCCATGGCCGCCCTCGTGGCCGTGATGGTCTTCGTGGCCTGGTCCGCCTTCGACTGGCACTCGATCCGGCCCTCCACCCTGCGGGCCATGCCGAAGTCCGAGACCACGGTCATGCTCATCACCGTGGTCTCGACCGTGGCCACGGGGAACCTGGCCATCGGGGTGGGCCTGGGGGTGCTGGCGGCCATGGTGCTCTTCGCCCGCCGGGTGGCCCACGTGGTCACCGTGCACCGTGCGGTGCAGGACGGTCCCGACGGCGGCGCGATCGCCACCTACACGGTGGACGGGGCCTTGTTCTGGGCCTCCTCGAACGACCTCTACACCCAGTTCGAGTACCTCGAGGACCCCGAGCGGGTCGTGATCGACCTGTCCCGCTCCCACGTCTGGGACGCCTCCACCGTGGCGAGCCTGGACGCGATCACGGACAAGTACGCGCGGTACGGCAAGACCGTGGAGGTCGTCGGGCTGAACCGGGCCAGCGCGGCCATGCGGGAACGCCTGCGCGGCCGGCTCTCCGCCGGGGACTGACCCGCCGGCCAGATTTTCTCCCGACCAGGTCTAGGTCCGCGCCGGTGACCGGCGGCATGCTGGTCGTGACGGGGCGGCGCGGCCACCCGCGACGACCGGCGTGCCGTCAGGCACCTGAGGATGAGGGAGACCGGCGGATAGATGGAGGCGGTGCAGGAGGTGCTCAGCGCTGCGGACTCCGTCTGGGTCTATCCGCTCGGGATGATCCTGGTCGCCGTGTCCGCGTTGTTCCCGCCCGTGCCGAGCACCTCGGTCTTCGTCGCGCTCGGCGCGCTGTCGGTCACGCACAACGTGCCCAACGGCTTCCTGCTGGTGGTGTCCATGCTGGCCGGCGCCGTGCTCGGGGACGCGGCGACCTATGGACTGGTGCGTCAACGGGACGTGGCGAACTGGCGCATGCTCAGCGGGGTCCGGGCGCAGAAGGCGCTGGACGCCTCCCGGAGCCGCCTGGACCACGGCGCGGTCTCCTGGGTGCTGACCTCGCGTTTCATCCCCCTGGGCCGGCTGACCATGAACGTGGCCTGCGCCATCACGCCCATCCCCTGGGGCTCCTTCGTGCTCTATTCACTGGGGGCGGGCATCCTCTGGTCCACCTACTCCGTGGGTATCGGCGCACTGTCCGGACTGCTGCCCGGACTCTCCACGGAGCTCACGGTCCTCGTGGCCATCGCGTTCTCGCTGATCCTGGGCCGCGCGATCGGCGCCGCGGCGGCCTGGTACCTCCAGCCAGAGGCTGACCGCCCGGCGGGACCCGCCTGACCGGCCGGACCCGCCCGTCCGGCCTGCGGGCCGACCCGGGTGTTGCACTCCGCGCAAAATCGTATACGATCTGTGGTGAGCGACGCAGATCACACGACGCAGACCACCCCCTGACCGCGGAGGCGCAACACACCATGGCAGACAACGCAGAGGGCACGGCGGTGCCGACCACCGGCCCCGTGGACTTCACCACCCGTGAGCACCGCCCGGGCAAGGTCATCGCGCTGCACCTGAACTACCCCTCGCGCATCGCCCAGCGCGGGCGCTCGCCGCAGTTCCCCGGTTACTTCCTCAAGGCCGGCACCTCCATCGCCACCACGGGCGCCGAGATCGAACGCCCCGCCGGCACCGAACTGCTGGCCTACGAGGGCGAGATCGCCCTGGTCATCGGCCAGGACTGCCGCCGGGTCTCCCCGGAGGAGGGCTGGTCCAAGGTCTCCGGGATCACCGCCGCGAACGACTGGGGGCTGTACGACCTGCGCCACGCGGACAAGGGCTCCAACATCAAGAACAAGTCCGGTGACGGCTACACCCCGCTGGGCCCGGGCGTCATCCCCGCCGCCGCCGTCGACCCGGCCGGGCTGCGCGTGCGCACGTGGGTCAACGGCGAGCTGGTGCAGGACGACACCACCGCCGACCTCGTCTTCCCCTTCGGCCAGCTGGTGGCGGACCTGTCCCAGCTGATGACCCTGGAGGCCGGGGACGTCATCCTGACCGGTACCCCGGCCGGTTCCTCGGTCGCCCAGCCGGGCGACGTCGTCGAGGTGGAGGTGGACGCCCCCGGCGCCCCCGGCGCGCCCTCCACCGGCCGGCTCGTCTCCCGCGTCGTGGCCGGGGAGCACCCGATGGCGCCCTACGGGCACGGGCCCAAGGTCGACGACACCCAGCGGGAGGAGGCCTGGGGTTCCCGCGAGGCCGCCGGCCTGCCGCCGGTCCCCGCCGGGGAAGGTGCCGGGGAGGCCGGTTCGGACGGTTTCCACTACGTGCCCTCCGCCCCCACGGCGGACCGCTCGCTGCTCACCGATGAGCTGAAGGCCAAGATCAACGCCACCGCGGTGGCCACCATCACCGCCCAGTTGCGCAAGCGCGGCATCGACAACGCCACGATCGACGGCGTGCGCCCCATGCACCCGGGGCAGCGCATCCTGGGCTACGCCAAGACCCTGCGCTACGTGCCCAACCGCGAGGACCTGTTCAAGGCCTTCGGCGGCGGCTTCAACGCCCAGAAGCGGGCCATGGACACCGTGGAGCAGGACGACGTCGTCGTCATGGAGGCCCGCGGGGAGACCGGCACCGGCACCCTCGGGGACGTGCTGGCCCTGCGCGCCAAGGTCCGCGGCGCCAACGCCGTGATCACCGACGGCGGCGTGCGGGACAGCGCGGCCGTCGCCGAGGTGGACATCCCGGTCTACTCCAGCGGCGTCCACCCGGCCGTGCTCGGCCGCCGGCACGTGCCCTGGGAGGTGGGCGGCACCATCGCCTGCGGCGGCACCACCGTGCAGTCCGGGGACATCATCGTCGGCGACGACGACGGGGTGGTGGTCATCCCGCCGGCGCTGCTGCACGAGGTCGTCGAGGACGCCTACGCGCAGGAGCTGCAGGACGCCTGGGTGTTCGACCGCGTGGCCGAGGGCCACCCGGTGGACGGTCTGTTCCCGCCGAACGCCGAGTGGAAGCAGCGCTACGCCGAGTACCGGGCCGCCCAGGACGCGGAGCGGTCCCGGTGAGCACCCTCCGGGGTGCCGCACCGGTGGGGGCGCCGGACGCCGTGGCCCCCGCGGAGAGCCACTCCAAGGCGGACCGGGCCTACCAGGCGCTGATCGAGGGCATCCAGCAGGGGCGCTTCGCCCCGGGCAGCCGGCTCGTGCTGGCCCAGCTGGCCGACGAGTTGGGGATGTCCGTGGTGCCGGTGCGGGAGGCGATCCGCCGGCTCCAGCACGACGACCTCGTCTCCTATGAGCGCAACGTGGGCGCGACCGTCGTCGGCGTCGACCCCGAGGAGTACAGGTACACCATGGAGACGCTGGCGCTGGTGGAGGGCTTCTCGACGGCCCAGTGCGCCCCGCTGGTCACCGCCGCGGAACTGGAGCGGGCCCGGGACATCAACGCCCGGATGCGCGCCCTGCTGGACGACTTCGACCCGGTCGAGTTCACCGCCCTGAACAAGGAGTTCCACTCCACCCTGTTCGAGCACCACCAGAACCCGCACATCCTCGACCTCGTGCACCGCGGCTGGAACCGCCTGACCGCGTTGCGCTCGTCGACCTTCGCCCACGTGCCCGGCAGGGCACCCCAGTCCGTGGCCGAGCACGACCAGCTGCTCGACCTCATCGCCGCCGGTGCCCCGTTCCAGGACATCGAGGCGGCCGCCCGGCAACACCGCGCCAACACCCTGACGGCGTACATGGACACCATGGCGCCCGCCGACCAGCACTGACCCCACCACATCCGTCCGCCTGCCCGACCGAGAGGACCCCACGATGACGACCCAGGCCATCCCGAACACCGACTTCGCCCCGGCGAACCTGCCGGAGAAGATCCAGCACTACATCAACGGCAAGCACGT
>JAPFFX010000002.1 GCA_026645375.1 Citricoccus sp. WCRC_4
CGAGCAGGTTCGCCTCTTCACCGCCCGCGTCCGGACGGGCGCGGCCGAGCCCGACTGGGCCGCCGTCACCGGTGCGATGGCCGCGGCGATCGGCCTGCCCGCGCGCGAGTCCGCGCCGCCGGCCGGGCCCTGATCCGTCACACCGTCCGGTGAGACCGGTGGTGCGTGAGAGAATCGAGTCCATGGTGCGCTGGTTGACAGCGGGCGAATCACATGGGCCCGCACTCGTTGGAATCATCGAAGGGCTGCCCGCGGGCATCCCCCTGACGACCGCCATGGTCCAGGCGGCCCTCGCGCGCCGCCGGCTCGGCTATGGCCGCGGAGCCCGGATGAAGTTCGAGCAGGACCAGGTCACGCTGCTCGGCGGCGTCCGCCACGGCTCCACGCTCGGCTCGCCCGTGGCGATCGAGATCGGCAACACCGAGTGGCCCAAGTGGGAGAAGGTCATGTCGGCCGATCCCGTGGACGCCGAGGAACTGGAGGGCCTGGCGCGCAACGCCGCCCTCACCCGCCCGCGGCCCGGCCACGCCGACCTCGCCGGCATGCAGAAGTACGGCTTCGACGAGGCCCGCCCGCTGCTGGAGCGGGCCTCGGCCCGCGAGACCGCCGCACGCGTGGCCCTGGGCACGGTGGCCGGCTCCTTCCTGGCCCAGCTGGGCATCCGCACCGTCTCGCACACCACCGCGGTCGGCACCGTCTCCGTGCCGGAGGACTCGGCCCTGCCGGGCCCGGACGACGTGGTGGCGCTGGACGCCGACCCGTTGCGCTGCTTCGACCAGCTCACCTCCGACGCGATGGTGGCCGAGGTGGACGCCGCCCACAAGGAGGGCGAGACCCTCGGTGGTGTCGTCGAGGTCCTGGCCTACGGCGTTCCCGTGGGGCTGGGCAGCCACGTCCACTGGGACCGCCGGCTGGACTCCCGGCTGTCCGCGGCCCTGATGGGCATCCAGGCCATCAAGGGCGTGGAGGTCGGGGACGGCTTCACCACGGCGGCCCGCCGCGGCACCGCGGCCCATGACGAGATCATCCGGGGCCAGGACGGCCACCCGCTGCGCACCTCGAACCGCGCCGGGGGCATCGAGGGCGGCATGAGCACCGGGGGAGTGGTCCGCGTCCGCGCCGGCATGAAGCCGATCGCCACCGTGCCCCGCGCCCTGAGGACCGTGGACACCGCCACCGGCCAGGACACCCGGGCCCATCACCAGCGCTCGGATGTCTGCGCGGTCCCGGCCGCCGGCGTCGTCGCGGAGGCCATGGTCGCCCTCGTCCTCGCCCAGGCCGTCCTGGAGAAGTTCGGCGGGGACTCGGTCGTCGAGACCCGGCGGAACCTGGACAGCTTCGTGGCCGCCCTCGAACCCCTGCCCGCACCGGAGTCCACCGGGGTCTCCGCTGCCGAGGCGCCGATGGGCGATCCGCTGCAGTGACGCCCGGACCAGTCCCGGCTGGCGCCCCGGACCGGTTCCCCCGCCAGCGCATCGTGCTGGTCGGCCCCATGGGATCCGGCAAGTCGACGGTCGGTGCCGTCCTGGCCCGTTCCCTCGGCCTGGCCCGGCTGGACGCGGACGAGCTCTTCGAGTCCGCCCACGGCCCCATCCCGGAGTACTTCGCCCGCCACGGTGAGCCGGCCTTCCGGCAGGCCGAGGAGGACGTGATCGGCCAGGCGATCAGCCGCGCCGAGCCCTGCGTGCTCTCGCTCGGCGGGGGCGCAGTCCTCAGCGCGCTGACCCGCTCACGGCTGACCGGATCGCACGTCGTCTACCTGACGGTCGACGAGGGCGTCGCGCTGCGCCGGGTCGGCGGCGGAGAAGGCCGTCCGGTGCTGGCCGGAGACCCCGGCCGCACCTGGCGGCGCATCCTGTCGGAGCGCGAGGCCCTGTACCGTGAGGTGTCGGACTGGACGGTGGACACCACCGACCGGTCGGCCGACGAGCTGGCCCAGACCATCACCCGCCTCGTGCTCGAGGCCGAATCCATTTCCCCGACCCCAGGAGCTGTCCATCCATGACCGAACCGAACGTGCCGCAGGCCGATACGCCCGGGACCACCACCCCGGCAGCCGATGACGCCACCGTCATCCCCGTCTCGGGTGGATCCGGTGCCGCGGCCTCCGGCGGGTACGACGTCGTCGTGGGCAAGGGCCTGCTGGCCCGGTTGCCGGAGATGCTCGGCGCCAGCGTGCGCCGCGTCCTGGTCATCCACCCGCGTGCGCTGCGGGCCACCGGTGACGTGGTCAAGGCGGACCTGGAGACGGCCGGCTACACCGCCCTGACCGCGGAGATCCCGGACGCGGAGGAGGGCAAGCACATCCAGGTCGCCGCGTTCTGCTGGCAGGTGCTGGGCCAGAACGACTTCACCCGCTCGGACGCGATCGTCGCGGTCGGCGGCGGCTCGGTGACCGACGTCGCCGGGTTCGTGGCCGCCACCTGGCTGCGCGGCGTGCGGGTCGTGCACATCCCCACCACCCTGCTGGGCATGGTGGACGCCGCCGTCGGCGGCAAGACCGGGATCAACACCGCCGAGGGCAAGAACCTCGTGGGCGCGTTCCACCCGCCGGCCGGTGTCCTGGCCGACCTGGACACCCTGCTGACCCTGCCGCCGAACGAACTCGTCTCCGGGCTGGCCGAGGTGGTCAAGTGCGGCTTCATCGCCGACCCGACCATCCTGGACCTCATCGAGTCCTCGCCGCAGCAGGCCCAGAACCCGCACTCGCCCCAGCTGCGGGAGCTGATCGAGCGCTCCATCAGCGTCAAGGCCGAGGTGGTCTCCGCGGACCTGCGCGAGGCCGGGCTGCGGGAGATGCTCAACTACGGGCACACCCTGGCCCACGCGATCGAGCTGGCCGAGCGCTACCAGTGGCGCCACGGGGCGGCCGTCTCGGTCGGCATGGTCTTCGCGGCCGAGCTCGCCCGGTCCGTCGGACGGCTGGACGACGCCACCGCCGACCGGCACCGCAGCATCCTGCAGTCCCTGGGCCTGCCCACCACCTATGCGGCCGGACGCTGGGAGACGCTGCTGGACGGCATCCGCCGGGACAAGAAGAACCGCGGCGACCAGCTGCGCTTCGTGCTGCTGGACGGTCTCGCCCGCCCCACCACCTACGACGTCCCGGACGCCTCGCTGCTGTTCGCCACCTACCAGGAGATCGCCGAATAACCGGGGCCCGGCCATCGCCTAGAATGGTCGACTGGACTTCGAACGAGGCAACAGACGGAGAAGACTGTGGCAACCAGCAATGACATCAAGAACGGCACCGTCCTGAAGATGGACGGCCACCTGTGGAACGTGATCGAGTTCCAGCACGTGAAGCCGGGCAAGGGCGGCGCCTTCGTGCGCACGAAGATGAAGAACATCACCACGGGCAAGCTCGTGGACAAGACCTTCAACGCCGGCGCCAAGGTCGAGACCGCCACCGTGGACCGTTCGGACTACGAGTACCTGTACCAGGACGGCGAGGACTTCGTGTTCATGGACCTGGACACCTACGACCAGATCACCGTCTCCCCGGCCGTCGTCGGGGACGCCGCGCACTTCATGCTGGAGAACCAGAAGGTGACCATCGCCATGAACGAGGGCACCCCGCTGTACCTGGACATGCCGCCGTCGGTGGTCCTGGAGATCACCTACACCGAGCCGGGCCTGCAGGGAGACCGCTCGTCCGCCGGCACCAAGCCGGCCACGGTGGAGACCGGTTACGAGATCCAGGTCCCGCTGTTCGTGGACCAGGGCACCAAGGTCAAGGTGGACACCCGCACCGGTGACTACCTCGGCCGCGTGAACGACTGATCCGCCGGTGAGTGCACGAGGCCGCGCCCGCAGGCGCGCCCTGGAGATCCTGTTCGAGGCCGAGCAGCGGGGGACCACCCCGGACGAGGGCATCACCTCCCGCCGGACGTCGACGGAGCAGGTGATCAACCCGTACACGGTCGAGATCATCCACGGCGTGATCGCCGAGCAGGAGCGGATCGACGAGATCCTCTCCTCCTACGCCCAAGGCTGGACCCTGGACCGGATGCCCGCGGTGGACCGGTCGATCCTGCGCATCGGCGCCTGGGAGCTGCTGTTCAACGATGACGTCCCGGACGGCGTGGCCGTGGCCGAGTCCGTCACCATGGCCAAGGAGCTCTCGACCGACGCCAGCCCGGAGTTCGTCAACGGGCTGCTCGGCCGCATCCAGCAGCTCAAGCCGACCCTGCTGGACTGACGCCGGCCGGGTCGACCGCCGCCAGCAGCTCCTGTCGCTGGCGAACGGCTGCCCGCAGCAGCCGGGACTCCTCGGCGGCGTTGCGTTCCACGTCGTGGCCCCGGTCGAGCCGGTGCCGAACGGCGGCCAGCCGCCGGGCCGTGCGTTCGAGCTGCACCAGCTGGTCTCCGGCGCCGGCGCGACGGGCCCAGCGACGGGACTGGACCCGGCCCGCCCGGGTGCCGAACATGGCCGTCTCCCGGGGAAGCAGCCATCCGGTCCGCTCATAGTGGGCCAGCTTCTCGTGGGCCAGGCGTCGCTCGGCGCGCATCAGCAGCAGCACGGCCACGATCGCGGCGAGGAACAACGGCACCTGCAGCAAGACGTAGAACGAGAAGAAGTCGTCGAAGAACAGGGCCAGGCCGCCGTTCCAGAGGAAGTGCCCGACGACGGCCGGCACCAGTCCCAGCAGGAACCAGCCCGCCCAGCGGGCCGGGTCGGCGTGGGAGCCGGGACCCATCCGGTGGGCGGCCACGCCCAGGAAGAACCCGATCCACACGGTGAACAGCACGTGCGCGAAGGGCGAGAACAGGCCCCGCAGCACGAACGTGACGGCCAGTTCCGGACCCCATCCCACCTCACCGTAGGCGGCGCCGAAGTAGAGGACGTTCTCCGTGAAGGCGAAGCCGGCGGCGACCATCCCGGCGTAGACCACCCCGTCCACGGGTCCGTCGAAGTGCGACCGCGCCGCCAGGAAGATGACGATCAGCCCGGCCCCCTTCATGACCTCCTCCACGACCGGGGCCTGGACGACCGCGCCGAAGGTGCCGGCGTCCAGGGCGGACATCCCGGCGAAGGCGGCCATGAACACCTCCCCGAGCACGAGGGTGCCGAACACGGACACCCCGGCGCCCCACAGGAGGGCGAAGGCCAGCCAGCCCCGCGGTTCCGGATCCCACCGGTCGATCCACCCCAGCCCGATCAGCACGATCGCCAGCGGGACGAGCGCGAGCAGCCCGACCACGAACAGGGTGTCCGGTCCCAGGGTCGAGGCGAGGAAGCGCGCCACCAGGACCGCGACGGCCGCGGTGAGCACCAGCAGGACGGTCACCGCGGCGGTGGAGCGGCGCCGGCCCCTCTCGACCTGACGGGGCGTGGGGGCGGTGGCGTAGGGGCTGGGTGCGGGCGGTTGCGGCCCAGGGCCGTCGACCTGCTGTGACATGCCTCCCATCCTGTCATCCCGGTCCGTCACGTCCCGTCTCGGCCGCGTGGCCTCGGGTCCCGGTGGTAGGGTTGTCGCCGGACCAGACACACCCCTACCGGGGTTGCGTTTCCTTTAAGTTCCGTCCTGTGAGGCGGGGAAGGAGGCATGTGTGCAGGCTGTACCCCGCGATGCGAGGACCGTCCTGTCCGCTGCGGACATCGACCGGGCACTGACCCGGATCGCCCACGAGATCCTGGAGGCCAACCGCGGCCCGGACGGGATCGTCGTGCTGGGCATCCCCCGCCGGGGCGTGCCGCTCGCCGAGCGCATCGCCGCGAAGCTGGAGCGGATCGAGCCGGGCTTCGACGCCGCGGCCGCCACGGGCCAGCTCGACGTCACCCTGTACCGCGACGACCTGCGTCGCTCCACGTCCCGCACCCCCGCCCCCACGCGACTCCCGGCCTCCGGGATCGACGGCGCCGTCGTCGTGCTGGTGGACGACGTCCTGTACTCCGGGCGCACCATCCGGGCCGCCCTGGACGCCCTGAACGACGTCGGCCGGCCCGCCGCGGTCCGACTGGCGGTCCTGGTGGACCGAGGCCACCGCGAGCTGCCCATCCGGGCCGACTTCGTGGGCAAGAACCTGCCGACCTCAACCGCCGAGCGCGTCCAGGTCCGGCTGCTGGAGATCGACGGTCCCGCGGGTACCGGCGAGGTCACCGAGGACGCCGTCGCGATCATGGACATCACCGACCCCGCCCCCGCCACGGCAGTGGGGGAGGGCGCCCGGTGAAGCACCTGCTCTCCACCCAGGACCTCTCGCTGGCCGACGCGCTGCGCATCCTCGACACGGCCGAGGAGATGTCCGCCGTCTCCGGCCGCGAGGTCAAGAAGCTGCCGGCCCTGCGCGGACGCACCGTGGTCAACCTCTTCCTCGAGGACTCCACCCGCACCCGGATCTCGTTCGAGGCGGCCGCCAAGCGGCTGAGCGCGGACGTCATCAACTTCACCGGCAAGGGCACCTCCGTGTCCAAGGGGGAGTCCCTCAAGGACACGGTGCAGACCCTGGAGGCCATCGGCGCGGACGCGATCGTCATGCGCCACTGGGGCTCCGGTGCCGCCGCCCAGCTGGCCGGCTCCGGCTGGATCACCTCCTCCGTGGTCAACGCCGGCGACGGCACCCATGAGCACCCCACCCAGGCGCTGCTCGACGCGCTGACCCTGCGCCGTCACCTGGCCCGCCGCCACGGCACCGGCCCGCGCGGGACCGACCTGGCCGGGATGAAGGTCGTGATCGTGGGAGACATCCTGCACTCGCGCGTGGCCCGCTCCAACCTGTGGCTGCTGACCACCCTGGGAGCGGAGGTCACCCTCGCGGCGCCGCCCACGCTCGTGCCCGTGGGCGTGGAGCAGTGGCCGTGCCACGTGACCTACTCCCTGGACGAGGCCATTGCCGCCGGCCCCGACGCCGTGATGATGCTGCGCGTGCAGTCCGAGCGCATGCACGAGGCCTTCTTCCCCTCTGCCGCGGAGTACACCCGGTCCTGGGGACTGACCGATGACCGGCTCGCCCTGCTCGAGTCCGCCGGCGCCGCCGACGCCGTCATCATGCACCCCGGCCCCATGAACCGCGGGCTGGAGATCTCCGCCGCGGCCGCCGACTCCGTCCGCAACACGGCACTGGAGCAGGTGGCCAACGGCGTCTCCGTGCGCATGGCCGTGCTGTACCTCGTCCTGTCCGGCACGGACACCGCCGGCACCCCCGACCTCGTCCCCAGCGCCGCCAGGAGGCCTGAAGCGTGAGCCCCACCGCACCCCGATACCTGATCACCGGCGGGACCCTGCCGGACGGCACCACGTCCGACGTCCTCATCGAGGACGGACTGCTGGCCGCCGTCGGGCCCGAGGCCCGCTCTCGCGCCGAGGCCGGCGACGGCCCGCTCGAGACGGTCGACGCCGCCGGTCGGATCGTGCTGCCGGGACTGGTCGACCTGCACACCCACCTGCGCGAACCGGGCCGGGAGGACGCCGAGACCGTGGAGACCGGGACCCGGGCCGCCGCCATGGGCGGCTTCACCTCGGTGCACGCCATGGCGAACTCGACGCCGGTCGCGGACTCCGCGGGCGTCGTCGAGCAGGTCTGGCAGCTGGGCCGGGAGGCCGGCTGGTGTGACGTGCACCCGGTGGGTGCCGTCACCGTGGGCCTGGCGGGTGAGCGCCTCGCCGAGCTCGGTGCCATGGCCGCCTCCCGGGCCGAGGTGCGCGTCTTCTCCGACGACGGGATGTGCGTCTCCGACCCCGTGCTGATGCGCCGGGCCCTGGAGTACGTCAAGGCGTTCGACGGCGTCGTGGCCCAGCACGCGCAGGAACCCCGGCTGACCGAGGGCGCCCAGATGAACGAGGGAGAGCTGTCCTCGGTCCTGGGCCTGTCCGGCTGGCCGGCCGTCGCCGAGGAGGCCATCATCGCCCGGGACGTGCTGCTGGCCCAGCACGTCGGCTCACGGCTGCACGTGTGCCACGTCTCCACCGCCGGCTCCGTGGAGATCATCCGCTGGGCCAAGGAGCGCGGGATCGAGGTCACCGCCGAGGCCACCCCACACCACCTGCTGCTCACCGAGGAGCTGGTGCGCACCTATGACCCGGTCTTCAAGGTGAACCCGCCGCTGCGCCGCGAGGCGGACGTGATGGCCCTGCGCGAGGGCCTGGCGGACGGGACGATCGACACGGTCGGCACCGACCACGCCCCGCACACCGCCGAGACCAAGGAATGCGAGTGGACGGTGGCGGCGATGGGCATGACCGGGCTGGAGACGGCCCTGCCCGTGGTCCAGCACGCCCTCGTGGACACCGGGCTGATGGACTGGGCGGGCGTGTCCCGGATCCTGAGCTCGACGCCGGCGCGCATCGCCCGGCTCACGGACCAGGGCCGGATCTCGGCATCCGGGGTCTTCGAGACCGGGGCACCGGCCAACGTGACCGTCTACGACCCGCACGTCACCCGCACGGTGGATCCGGCCACCCACGCCACGCGCTCGAGGAACAGCCCGTACCGCGGCATGGAGCTGCCCGGCCAGGTCACCGACGTGTTCAACCACGGGCATCCGGTGGTGCGTGACCGCGCCCTGGCCACGCCCCGTACCCACTAGAGAAGGACCCTCCCAGACGTGAACGACTACAGCGCCGAGTACACCCTCATCGGGACCCTGACGGTGATCGTGGTGATCGCCATCGGCGTCCTCATGTGGTGGGGCTGGCGCAACCGGAAGCGACGGCAGCAGGACATCCCCGCCCCGGTGCCGGTGCCCGCGCCCCTGCTGGAGGCGGAGCCGGTGGCCGGAGCGGACGGCATGTACGTGAACACCGTCCGGGGCCGCGACTACCTGGACCGCATCGCCGTGCACGGGCTGGGCCTGCGCACCAACGCCCGGCTGGAGGTCCACCCCGACGGGGTGGTCGTGCTGCGCGAGGGCAGCGCGAACTTCCTCATCCCCGCCGACGACCTCCTCGAGGTCGGCCTGGACTCCGGCATGAGCGGCAAGTTCGTCGAGTCCGGCGGGCTGATCGTCATGACCTGGCTGCTGGGCGGCCAGGAGGTCACCACCGGCTTCCGCACCCGGACCGCCGCAGACCGTGACCCGCTGCGGTCCGCGCTCGAGCGCATCGTCCCCGACCACGACGGCGGCAACCGGGCCGCCGCCTGAACCACGACTTCCCCTCACCCCCACCAGCAGATGGAGTACCTTCCGTGAGCCTGTTGAACCCTGAACCGGCCCTTCTCGTCCTGGGCGACGGCACCGTCCACCGTGGCCAGGCCTACGGTGCCACCGGCGCCACCCTCGGCGAGGCCGTCTTCACCACCGGCATGACCGGTTACCAGGAGACCCTGACCGACCCCTCCTACGCGCGGCAGATCATCGTGCAGACCGCGCCCCACATCGGCAACACCGGCGTGAACGACGAGGACGCCGAGTCCCGCGACATCTTCGCCGCCGGCTACGTGGTGCGGGACGCGGCACGCCGCCCGTCCAACTGGCGTGCCCTGCGCAGCCTCGACGAGGAGCTGGTGGCCCGCGGCGTCGTCGGGATCCAGGGGGTGGACACCCGGGCGATCACCCGGCACCTGCGCAGCGAGGGGTCCATGAAGGCCGGCATCTTCTCCGGCGAGGCCGCCCGGCGCCCCGAGGGCGACCTCGTCGCCGAGGTGCAGGCCCAGCCGTCCATGGCCGGTGCCCGGCTGGCCGAGCAGGTCACCACGGACGCCCCCTACGTGGTGGAGCCCGCCGACCACGGCTGGCAGGGCGAGCCACTGCACGAGATCGCCGCGATCGACCTGGGGCTCAAGGCCGCCACCCCGCGCCACCTGGCCTCCCGGGGCGTCCGGCTGCACGTGCTGCCCGCCACCGCGACCTTCGAGGACGTCACCGCCGTGAACCCCGCCGGCGTGTTCCTGTCCAACGGCCCCGGCGACCCGGCCACCGCGGACGAGCAGGTGGCCCTGCTGCGCCAGGTCCTGGACGCCCGGATCCCGTTCTTCGGCATCTGCTTCGGCAACCAGGTCTTCGGCCGCGCCCTCGGCTTCGGCACCTACAAGCTGCCGTTCGGCCACCGCGGACCCAACCAGCCGGTGATGCACAAGTCCACCGGACGGGTGGAGATCACCTCCCAGAACCACGGCTTCGCCGTGGACGCACCCCTCGGGGAGCCGGTCCAGGCACCCGAGTCCGCCTACGGCCGGGTGGAGGTCTCGCACTGGTCCCTCAACGACCAGGTCGTGGAAGGCCTGCGCCTGCTGGACCGCCCGGCCTTCTCCGTCCAGTTCCATCCCGAGTCCGCCGCCGGCCCGAACGACTCCATCGACCTGTTCGACGCGTTCATCACCATGATGACCGAGCACTCCGCCGCCGGCGCCCCCCAGACCACCAATCCCGCTGAAGGAGCCTGAACCCAGATGCCCAAGCGCACCGATCTGCAGTCCGTCCTGGTCATCGGTTCCGGCCCGATCGTCATCGGCCAGGCCGCCGAGTTCGACTACTCCGGCACCCAGGCCATCCGCGTCCTGAAGGAGGAGGGCCTGCGCGTCGTGCTGGTCAACTCCAACCCGGCGACGATCATGACCGACCCCGAGCTGGCCGACGCCACCTACGTGGAGCCCATCACCCCCGAGGTGGTCGAGAAGATCATCGCCGTCGAGCGCCCCGACGCGCTCCTGCCGACCCTCGGCGGCCAGACCGCGCTGAACACCGCGATCGCCCTGGACGCCAACGGCGTGCTGGACAAGTACGGCGTGGAACTCATCGGCGCCAACATCGAGGCGATCGAGCTCGGCGAGGACCGCGAGAAGTTCAAGGGCGTGGTGGAGCGCTGCGGCGCCGAGTCGGCCCG
>JAPFFX010000016.1 GCA_026645375.1 Citricoccus sp. WCRC_4
CTCCTGGAGCCGGTCCCGGTCCAGTTCCCGCCACTCGAGCAGGTCGTGGTCCTGCAGCGGACGCGCCTCGCCCTGCTCGATGACCGCCGTGAACACCCGCATCCTGGCCCCGTTGTCCAGCAGCCAACCCTCGGGGTGGCCGGCCGTCACCTCGCGGTCCAGGCAGATCTCCACGCCCAACTCCTCCCGGACCTCTCTCCGCAGTGCGGACCGTGGGTCCTCTCCGGGCTCGACCTTGCCGCCCGGGAACTCCCAGAGGCCGGCAAGGCCCGCCGGCGAGCTGCGCCGTCCCACCAGCAGACGCGTCGGACGTTCCAGCCGGTCCAGCACCGCCGCCCCCATCACGGGGCGGGGGCCTCGGGGTCGTGCTCCCGGGCCGGGAGCCGGGGTGGACGTCGACGTGAGTTCAGTCATGGTCCCGATCCTAGGCCGGTCCCGTCGAGACCCGGCCCGTAGGCTGGAATGGTGCCCTCCACTGCCGCCGACTCCTCCGCCTCGACCGTCCGGCCCCGCCGTATCCTGCCGGGAATCCTGGCGCTGGCCCTGGGCGGATTCGCGATCGGCACCACCGAGTTCGCGATCATGGGGTTGCTGCCCCAGGCGGTGGCAGACCTCGAGGTCGACCTCCCCGCCGGCGGCATCCTGATCTCCGCCTATGCCCTGGGCGTCGTGGTGGGCGCGCCCTTGCTGGCGGCGGGCCTGGCACGCGTGGACCGGAAGGTCTCGGCGCTCTCACTCATGGCCATGTTCGTCATCGGCCATGCCGCGAGCCTGCTGGCGCCGGACTTCGCCACCATGCTCGTGGCCCGCTTCGTCTCGGGGCTCCCCCACGGCGCCTACTTCTCGGCCGCGGCCCTGGCGGCCGCACACCTGGCCGGCCCGGCCCGTCGCGGCCAGGCCACCGCCTGGGTGATGGCGGGCCTGTCCGTGGCCAACCTGGTGGGCGTGCCCCTGGCCACCTGGCTCGGCCAGGGCGCGGGGTGGCGGTGGATGTTCGTCCTCACCGGTGTCTTCGGCACCGCGACGATCGCCGCCGTCGCCTGGCTGGTCCCGGCCATCCCGGCACCGGCCGGGACGTCCGTGCGCGGCGAACTGACCGCGCTGCGGTCCGGCGCGCTGTGGCGGGCCGTGCTGGTCGGCACCATCGGGTTCGCGGGCATGTTCGCGCTGTACACCTATATCGCCCCGGTCTTCGTGGAGGTCGGCGGACTGCCCGAGCGGCTGGTCCCCGTCATCATGGCCCTGTACGGACTCGGCATGGTGGCCGGCACCCTGCTGGGCGGGACCTGGTCCGACCGGTCGGCCACCCGCACCCTGCAGTGGATGCTCGGGATCGTGGCCGTGGCCCTGGCCGTCTTCAGTGTCACCGCGCCGTGGTGGGTGCTCTCGCTGGTGCCGTTGCTCGCCGCCGCCACCGCCGCCTCGGCCCTGGTCCCCTCCCTGCAGGTGCTGTTGGTGGACGCCGCCCCGTACGCGCCGCAATTGTCCGGGGCCCTGAACCACTCGGCCCTCAACCTGGCCAACGCCATGGGCGCCTGGGTCGGCGCGGCGGTCATCTCCGCCGGCGCCGGGCTGCAGGTGCCGGCCGGTGCCGGGGCCGGCCTCGCCGCCGTCGGGTGCGTACTGTCCCTGCTACTGCTACGTCCACGACGTGAGGTGTCCCTCACCTGACGTGCGACGACGCCGCACCGCCCCGTCCATGCCACCCGCCGGCGCGCGGCGCCGGGAGGCGGGGCCGCGAATCCAGCCCCCCAACCGTGGACGGGCCCCTGCATCCACACCGACACTATCCCTGTCAGCGCACTGCATGACGAGCACGAAGGGGACACATCATGAGCATCATCAGCTGGATCATCATGGGCCTGATCGCAGGTGCCATTGCGCGCCTCATCCTGCCCGGCGACCAGGGCGGAGGCTGGCTGGGAGCGCTTCTCACCGGCATCCTGGGCGCCATCCTCGGCGGCTGGATCGGAGGCCTGCTGTTCGGTCTCGACCTGAACGAGAGCTTCTGGAGCTTCTGGACCTGGGTCTTCGCCATCATCGGTGGCGTCATCGTGGCGTTCATCTGGCAGGCCATCACCCGCCGCCGCGGCAGCAAGGTCTGATACCGCCACACCGGCAGTACCACGAAGGGCGCCCCGCGGGGCGCCCTTCGTCGTGTCCACGGCCGGGACGTCAGGACCGGTCCGCGTGCTGGGACATGGCCGAGGCGTAGAGGCATACGGTCGCCGCCGTGGCGACGTTCAGCGATTCCGCCCTGCCGTACAGGGGAACCGCCACCCGTTCGGCGGCCAGGGACAGCTCGTCCGCCGACAGTCCCTGGGCCTCGTTGCCGAACAGCCAGGCGGTGGGCCGCGCCAGCAACCCCGACGGCGGACGGTCCAGGGCCACGGCGCCGTACCCGTCCGCGGCCAGCACCTGGAGGCCGCGACCGGACAGCAGCGCACCGGCCGCAGTCAGGTCCGCCCCGGTCACGACGGGCAGGTGGAACAGCGATCCCGCGGTGGAACGCACCACCTTGGGGTTGAACAGGTCGACCGATCCGGCCGTGACCACCACGACGTCGGCCCCGGCGGCATCGGCCGCGCGCAGGATGGTCCCCGCGTTGCCCGGGTCCTGGACCCTGCACAGGACGGCCGCCAGGTGCGGCTGGCCGGGCAGGCCGGTCAGCACCGACTCCGCCGACGACTCGGGGATCCGGCACACGGCCAGGATGTCCTGTCCGGTGACCGCGTCGCTCATGGCCGTCAGCACCTCGTCACCGGCCTGCCGCACCGGGACCCCCGCGCGGGCTGCCTCGGCGGCCAGGGCGGCCAGGTCCGGGTGCCGCTCGGCCAGCCGGGTCGAGACGTATACCGCCTCCACGACGTCCCCGGGCGTCCACTGGGGGGATCCGAGCACGCCCAGGTGCGCCCGCAGGGCCTCGCGGGCCGGCTGGGGCCCCTCGGCGAGGAACAGGCCCTCCCGTTGACGCGACGAGCGCCCCGCCAGGCGTGCGACCTTGCGCACCCGGTCAGCCCGGGGGTTGGTCATCACGTCCTGGTCAGGGCGCTCGTTCATGGTGTCCTGTCGCGAGGGTGCGGGCGATGCCGCGCCCGGCGGACGGGGTCCGGAGTGCTTACTTGGCGGCAACCGGGGCGTTGACGTCCGCGGGCAGGGCCTCGCGGGCCGCGGTCACCAGGGTGGCGAAGGCGGCGGCGTCGGACACGGCCAGCTCGGCGAGCATGCGGCGGTCCACCTCGATGCCGGCCAGCTTCAGGCCCTGCATGAAGCGGTTGTAGGTCATGCCGTTGGCGCGGGAGGCGGCGTTGATGCGGGTGATCCACAGCCGGCGGAAGTCGCCCTTGCGCTTCTTGCGGTGCTGGTAGTTGTAGACATACGAGTGCAGCAGCTGTTCCTTGGCCTTGCGGTAGAGGCGGGAACGCTGACCGCGGTAACCGGAGGCGCGGTCAAGGACCACCCGGCGCTTCTTGTGGGCATTGACTGCCCGCTTCACACGTGCCACGTGCGTACTCCTTCGAAATCGATGCCGTCCGCGGGACGCTCCGCGCGGCGGCTGGCTGGATTGCGGCCCTCAGGCCACGGGGATTCTCAGATGCCGAGCATCCGCTTGATGGTCTTGACGCTGGACTTGGAGACCAGCTGGTCGCTGGCCAGGCGGCGCGTCAGCGTGGAGGGCTTGTGCTCCAGGTAGTGGCGGCGGTTGGCCTGCTGACGCATCAGCTTGCCGGAACCGGTCACGCGGAAGCGCTTCTTGGCTCCGCTGTGGGTCTTCATCTTCGGCATGGCTGCCGTTCTCCTTCGTGTTGGCTGCCCGCCGAAGCGGACAGTGCTGCATGGGCCCCGCCGAACACGGGGCCGATCTGGACGGCCCGGGGATGCCGGACCGAAAGTGTGATGCCGGCCTTACTTCCTACCGCCCGGCTTGGGACCGGGCTTCGGGGCTGCACCGGGCTTGGGAGCCGGCTTCGGCACCGATGGCTTGGGTGCCGGCTTGGCCGCTGCCGGAGTCGCCGCCGGCTTTGCTGCCGGAGCGGTCGCGGGCTTGGCCGCCGCGGGCTTGGTCTCCGCGGGAGCCGCCGCAGGCTTCGCTGCCGGAGCCGCCGCAGGCTTCGCTGCCGCCGGAGCCGCCGCGGGTTTGGTCTCCGCCGGAGCCGTCGCAGGCTTCGCTGCCGGAGCCGCCGCGGGCTTGGTCTCCTCCACGGCCGGAGCAGGAGTTGCCTCCGGCGTGGCTGCCGCCGGTGCCGAGGCAGCCGAGCCGGCCTGGGCCATCTTCTTCAGCTGCTCGGGCATCGCGTCCGACATCGAGCTGGACAGCGGAGCGGACGAGGTGTCCGACGCGACCTTGGACTTGGCCTCACGGGCCGCGACGTCACGGCGGGAGCCGACGCGCTCGGGCTTGGTGGTGTCCTGCTGGTTCTTCCGGGCCTCGGCGCGAGCCTCGGCCTTGTTCTTCACCGGCCCGACCACCATGACCATGTTGCGGCCGTCCTGACGGGGGGTCGACTCGACGCTGCCGACATCGGCGACGTCGGACGCGAACTTCTCGAGCAGGCGGATGCCCAGCTCCGGACGCTGCTGCTCGCGTCCGCGGAACTGGATCATGGCCTTGACCTTGTCCCCCGCGGTGAGGAACTTCCGGGCATGGCCGACCTTGGTGTCGTAGTCGTGGGTGTCGATCTTCAGCCGGAAGCGGACTTCCTTCAACACCGTGTTCGTCTGGTTCTTCCGCGCCTCACGGGCCTTGACGGCGGCCTCGTACTTCCACTTGCCGAAGTCCATGAGCTTGCAGACCGGCGGCTTCGCCGTCGGGGCCACCTCAACGAGGTCCAGGTCGGCCTCAGTGGCAAGTCGCAGCGCATCCTCGATGCGCACAATTCCAACCTGCTCGCCCTGGGGGCCGACCAGGCGCACCTCGGGCACGCGGATCCGTTCGTTGATTCTCGGCTCGCTAATCTTGCAACTCCTGTGGTCTGGGTTCTTCGGGTTCGGGGCCGCCGTCCCCGGGGCGGTCCCCTGCGCCGGGCCCGGAGACGACTAAGGCCTCCGTGCTCAACGCAGACGGAGGCCGAGGCCAGCGGACGATTCCGCCGACCGAACGGTGCGACACCCCCCGCGGGGACTGCCGGACCGGTAACCCGGCAACTCGGCCCGGAATCCGGACTTCCTGCTGACGCGGGTGGGAGATGGCCTCCACTTCGATGGCTGGCGACCGTGGTCCATTCCGAGCGGGAATGGCCAGCGGACCAGCTGGTCTGTGACAAGCTTACCAGCATGAACGATGCACAGCAGAATCCCTCCCCGTCCGGCGAGCCGGTGGCCGATCGGGTCCGGGAGATCCACGAGGTCCCGGCGGTGGAGATCATCAACACCACGGCGGTCCACTTCATGACCGCAGCGGCCGTGAAGGTCGGCCTGGCCGACCGTGAGGACGCCCAGGAGCTCATCGACCTGGACGAGGCCCGCAAGCTCATCACCGCCCTGGCCGGACTCGTCACCGCCGCCGCCCCCGAGATCGGCAGCCAGCACGCCGGCCCGTTGCGTGACGGACTGCGCTCCCTGCAGCTGGCCTTCCGTGAGGCCTCGCCGTTCCCGGATGCGCCGGGCAAGGGCCCGGGTGAGAAGTACACCGGCGCGGTGAACTGACCGCCGGTCCGGCAACGCCCTCCAGACCCCACCACCCCGTCGGGCCCGGCACCTCCGGCAGAGGAGGCCGGGCCCGACCCGTCCCGGGCCGAAGACCCCCGACGGGCCGCAGGTCACCTCGGGGACGGCCCGACGGTCAGGAGGGCAGACCGGCCAGGTAGGCGGCCACCTGCCGGGAGAACATCAGCACCAGGGCCACCGCGGCCGGCAGCAGGAACAGCGCGCCCATCAGCACGTTTCCGGCCGAGAAGAAGCTGATGGACAGGATGACGGCGAACATCTCGATGACCACGGTGGCCGCACGGACCCACGGCCTGCCGCGCCACAGGCCCAGGCTCACGGCTCCGATCCAGGACCCGGCGGCGACCATGAGCACGACGAGGAACACCTGGGCTCCCAGGTTCAGGGATCCGGTGCCGACCTGCGCCCCGAACCCGGCAGCCGCTACCAGCACTCCGAGGGCCTGCAGCAGCAGCACCAGGGCCACCGCCATCACGGCCGGGGGCCGGGGACCCTGTCGACTCTGCGTACTCACGTGCTCGTGCCGTCCTTCCGACGCTGCCTGCCCTCGACCTGATCCCGCCCACTGCCCATCCCCGTACCGGCGGGGCCTTCGGCGCTGCCGGTGGAGGGG
>JAPFFX010000018.1 GCA_026645375.1 Citricoccus sp. WCRC_4
CGACAGGGCTCCCCAGCCGACCCAATATGGTGCAAGTAGGCACCATGGTCTGGCTCTCCAGCGAGCTCATGTACTTCGGTGGCCTCTTTGCCATGTACTTCACCCTGCGCTCGACCTCTCCCGAGCTGTGGGCCGAGAACACCGCCACGCTGAACGTGCCACTGGCGTTCGTGAACACCCTGGTCCTGGTGGCCAGTTCCTTCACGGCCCAGGCCGGAGTGTTCGCGGCCGAGCGCCTGCAGCCGCACCGCACCGGCGGGCTCTTCTCCCTCAAGCGCTGGGGCATGGTCGAGTGGTTCATCCTCACCTTCATCATGGGCGCCATCTTCGTGTCCGTCCAGGCCTACGAGTACGCCGTGCTCGTCTCCCACGGTGTCACCATCGACGCCAGCGCCTACGGTTCGGCCTTCTACATCACCACCGGTTTCCACGCCCTCCACGTGACCGGCGGGTTGATCGCGTTCCTCTTCATCATCGGACGCGCCTACCTGGCCAAGCGCTTCGGCCACCACGAGGCCACGTCCGCCATCGTGGTGTCCTACTACTGGCACTTCGTCGATGTCGTCTGGATCGCACTGTTCGCCATCGTCTACTTCCTGAAATAGGCCACGCCGTCACCGGCACTCTCGCACCACACTGAGGTCGACCGGAGACGGAACGTCACCCTGCTCCGGTCACAAGAAACGTAAGGAACCAACCGTGAAGGCACTCTCACAGAAACGGCGCCACCCGATCGCCGGGCTCGCGCTGCTGCTTCTGGGACTTCTGATCACCGGCGGCCTCTACTCCGTCGCCAGCACCATGAACCAGGCCCAGGCTGCCACCACCGGTTCCACGTACAGCGCTGAGGACATCACCGAGGGCGAGAAGCTCTTCAACGCCAACTGCGCAACCTGCCACGGCTATGAGGCCGTCGGCACCCAGAACGGCCCCACGCTGGTCGGCGTCGGTGCAGCCTCCGTGGACTTCCAGGTGGGCACCGGCCGCATGCCGATGCAGATGCAGGGGCCGCAGGCCCAGGCCAAGCCGAAGCAGTTCAACGACGAGCAGACCGCGCAGCTCGCTGCCTACGTCTCCTCCCTCGGCGCCGGCCCGTCGATCCCGGACGAGCAGTACCTGGACACCAACCACGAGGACGTGGACCTGGGCAACGGCGGAACCCTCTTCCGCGTGAACTGCGCCATGTGCCACAACGCCGCCGCTGCCGGCGGTGCGCTGACCCGTGGCAAGTTCGCTCCCGGCCTGGCCGGTGTCTCCGAGAAGCACATCTACGAGGCCATGATCACCGGCCCGCAGAACATGCCGGTCTTCTCCGACTCCAACATCAAGCCGGAGGACAAGCGGGACATCATCGCCTTCCTCAAGCAGATCGAGACCCAGGGCTCCCCTGGCGGTGCCGCGCTCGGCTCGCTCGGTCCGGTGTCCGAGGGCCTGTTCATCTGGACCGCAGGCCTGGCACTGATCGTCGGTTTCATGGTCTGGCTGACCACGCGGTCCTCCTGACCTGACGGCGCCGTGGGGGCGCCGGCCACACACAACGTCACCATCACTCAAGCAAAGGATTCAGATCGATGTCTGAGCAAAGCCACGGAGGCCCGGAACACTCGGGCGCCGTTGAGCACGCCGGTGTGGAGGAGTCTGGCAAATACGCCATTGACAACCCCGGTATCCCGCCGCACCGTCCGCGGCTGGCCGATGAGGATCCCCGGGCGGCCAAGCGGGCCGAGCGCCAGGTGGCCTTCCTGTTCGGGCTCTCCATCGTCGGCACCGTGCTGTTCTTCGTCGGCTACTTCGCCGTCGGGCAGATCGGCCCGGACACCGAGATCGGCACCGTACGCTTGCAGAACATGCTGCTCGGGCTGGGTACCGCGTTCTCCCTGCTCGGCATCGGTGTCGGCATCGTCCACTGGGCCAAGACCCTGATGCCCGACCACGAGGTCTCCGAGGCACGCCACGATGTGCGTACCGAGGAGGACCGCCAGGTCGCCGTCGGAATGATCGACGACATCGTCGAAGAGTCCCAGGTCAAGCGTCGTCCGCTGCTCCGCAACACGCTGATCGGTGCTGTCGCCCTCGCTCCCCTGCCGGCCATCGCGCTGTTCCGCGACCTGGACGACTCGGACAACCGCTCCGAGCTCGCCACCGAGAACTTCGGTGTCGAGCGCCTGAGCCACACCATGTGGGAATCGGGCACCCGCCTCGTCCGCGACCCCACCGGTACCCCGATCAAGGCCTCCGACGTCACCGTCGGCTCGGCCTTCCACGTCATCCCCGAGGGGCTCAACGAGCTGCCGCCCACCGAGCACCTCAACCAGAAGGCCAAGGCCGTCGTCCTGCTGATGCGCCTGGATCCGCAGGACCTGCAGATCTCGCCGGAGCGCGAGGACTGGAACGTGGACGGCATCGTCGCCTACTCGAAGATCTGCACGCACGTCGGGTGCCCCGTTGCCCTCTACGAGCAGCACACCCACCACCTGCTGTGCCCCTGCCACCAGTCGACCTTCGACCTGACGCAGGAGTGCAAGGTCATTTTCGGCCCGGCCGGCCACGCGCTGCCGCAGTTGCCGATCACCGTCAATGAAGAGGGCTTCCTGGTCGCCCAGAGCGACTTCCACGAGCCCGTTGGACCGGCATATTGGGAGCGTGGCTGATACCGATGAGCACCTCATCCACCACCGAGTACCAGGCATCGACCCCCACGGGGAAGATCGCCAACTTCGTCGATACCCGCGTCGGGGCCTCCCCCATGGTGCGCGAGTTCGGCCGGAAGATCTTCCCGGACCACTGGTCGTTCATGTTCGGCGAGGTCGCCCTCTACACCTTCGTCATCCTGTTGCTCTCGGGCACGTTCCTGGCGTTCTTCTTCGATCCCTCGATGGCGCACGTGACCTACCTGGGCTCGTACAAGCCGTTGTACGGGGTGCCGATGTCCACCGCCTACGCCTCCACCCTGGACATCTCCTTCGATATCCGCGGCGGGTTGTTCATGCGCCAGGTCCACCACTGGTCGGCGCTGCTGTTCGTGGCCGCGATGTCGGTGCACATGCTCCGGGTGTTCTTCACCGGTGCGTTCCGCCGCCCGCGCGAGTTGAACTGGGTGGTGGGCTGTGTGCTGCTGATCATGGGCCTGGCCGCCGGGTTCACCGGCTACTCCCTGCCCGATGACCTGCTCTCGGGCAACGGGTTGCGGATCATCGACGGGGTCATCAAGGCCCTGCCGATCGTGGGATCCTACATCTCGTTCTTCCTGTTCGGCGGGGAGTTCCCCGGGGACGCGATCGTGGGCCGGTTGTACATCCTGCACGTGTTCCTCGTGCCCGGCGTGATCCTGCTGCTGATCGTGGCCCACCTGTTCATGGTCGTGGTCCACAAGCACACCCAGTACCCGGGCCCGGGCCGGACCGAGAACAACGTGGTCGGCTACCCGGTCGGCCCGGTGTACGCCGCCAAGGCCGGTGGGTTCTTCTTCATCGTGTTCGGTATCATCGCGCTGATCTCCGGGTTGTTCACCGTCAACCCGGTCTGGAACTACGGCCCCTACGACCCCTCCCCGGTCTCGGCTGGAACTCAGCCGGACTGGTACATCGGCTGGGTGGACGGCGCACTGCGCCTGATGCCGGGCTTCATCGGGTCGTTCCCGTTCGAGTGGCAGCTGCCCCTGCCCTTCCTCGGCGATGACCGGGTCCCCGGCCCCACCGAGGTGCAGGACGTGTGGACCCTGTTCCCGGGTGGCACGAACACCCTGGCGCTGGGCGTGCTGATCCCGATGATCCCCGCTGCCATCCTGATCCTGACGATGATCATGTGGCCCTGGCTGGAGCGGTGGGTGACCAAGGACAACCGTGAGCACCACATCCTGGATCGTCCGCGCAACGCCCCGACCCGCACGGGCATCGGCGTGGCCGGGGTGATCTGGTACTGCACCATGTGGGCCGCGGCCTCCTCGGACCTGATCGCCACCCACTTCGGGGTGTCGCTGAACGACGTGACCTACTGGCTGCGTGGGATCTTCATCCTGGGCCCGTTCATCGGCTTCATCATCACCAAGCGCATCTGCCTGTCCCTGCAGCGCAAGGACCGCGAGATCGTGCTGCACGGCCGTGAGGCCGGGGTGATCGAGATGACCCCGGATGGGGAGTTCCGGGAGCGGCACGAGCGCCTGGACGACTACCGGCTGTACCAGCTGGTCAGCTTCGAGGCGAAGCGTCCCGTCCCCGCCCAGCCGGGACCGGACGGGAAGGTCTCCGGCGGGGAGAAGCGCCGCGCCAAGCTCAACCGCTGGTTCTACGAGGACCGCGTCGAGCCGGTGAGCCGTGCGGAACTGGCCGAGGCCAAGACCCACGACCACCACGACGTGCCCGACGCCCTGGCCGCCACCGGCAGCCGCGGCACCCTCGAGCACTGACACAACACCACATCAGGAAGGCCCCGCTTCGGCGGGGCCTTCCTGCGTTAACGGACCGGGGCGTCCCGATGGCGACGGTGACGGACTGGGCGGCACCGGTGGCGGAGCGCTGTGACCATGGCGCGGTTCTCCCCCAGCCGATGTCCTCTTGGTGGGCCGGCTCGTACAGGATAGGGCGCCCGTGCTGGGGTTCCGATGGCGGGAGCAGATCGTCGATGGCACTCACCCCTGCTGCGCTCCGGGAGCGGGGTCGGTGACGGCATCGACCCGGACCTGTTCACCCGCAGACCACCACATCTGTGACGACCACGCTCACGATCACTCATCCCTCGCGGCGGGCTTATCGTGTCCGTTCTGGCTGTTATGCCAGAGGGGTCACGGAGCGAAGGAGCGCACCGATGAGGACCATCACCGTCTACACCACCGGCCCGG
>JAPFFX010000020.1 GCA_026645375.1 Citricoccus sp. WCRC_4
CGAATCCCCCTCCACGCATTCCACCCCACGCACGGAAGAGGCATCATGACCACCATGGACACTGTGAGCACCGACACCAACCCCACCACGTCACCGGCCTATCGCGCCGTCAATCCGGCCACCGGCCAGACCGTCAGCGAACACCCGGTGGCCACCGGCGAGCAGGTCGAGCAGGCCATCGCCACCGCCCACCGGGCCTTCGAGGACTGGCGCGCCCGCGACATCGGCGAGCGCGCCGGCATCGTGGCCCGGATCGCGGACCTGTTCGAGGAACGCGCCGATGAGCTGGCCGAGACCATCACCCGCGAGATGGGCAAGCCGATCGGCGAGTCCCGCGGGGAGGCCGAGTTCAGCGCGGAGATCTTCCGGTACTACGCGGACAACGGCCCGCAGCTCGCCGCCGACCAGGCCCTCGACAGCACGGACGGGGCCACCAACGTCATCCAGCGCCGGCCGCTGGGCGTGCTGCTGGGCATCATGCCGTGGAACTACCCGTACTACCAGGTGGCCCGCTTCGCCGCCCCGAACCTGGTGCTGGGCAACACCATCCTGCTCAAGCACGCCGAGATCGTCCCCGAGTCGGCGCTGGCGATCGAGCGGTTGCTCCGCGACGCCGGCGTGCCCGAGGGCGTCTACCAGAACCTGTTCGCCACGCACGAGCAGGTCGGCACGATCATCGCCGATCCCCGGGTCCTGGGCGTCTCGCTCACGGGTTCCGAGCGGGCCGGTGCCGCCGTGGCCGAACAGGCCGGCCGGCACCTGAAGAAGGCCGTGCTGGAACTGGGCGGGTCCGACCCCTACGTCATCCTCTCCACGGATGACCCCCGCCAGGCGGCCCGCGACGCCCTCGCCATCCGGTTGGAGAACACCGGCCAGGCGTGCAACTCGAACAAGCGCCTGATCGTCATGGACGACGTCTTCGAGGACTTCGTCGACGAACTGGTGCAGCAGGTCTCCGGGCTGCAGCCCGCCGACCCTGCCCAGGAGCGGGAGGGCACCTTCGGCCCGCTGTCCTCGGAGTCGGCGGCACGGACCCTGGTCGATCAGATCGAGCGTGCGGTGGCGGCCGGCGGCACCCTGCACGTGGGCGGCCGGCGCGCGGACCGGGAGGGCTTCTTCGTGGAGCCGGCCGTGATCACGGACATCCCCCAGGACTCCGACGTCTACCGCGAGGAGTTCTTCGGTCCCGTCCTGGCGGTGTACCGGGTGTCCAGCGACGAGGAGGCGCTCGCCGTGGCCAACAACACCCCCTACGGGCTGGGCTCGACCGTGTACGCCACCGAGCCGGAGCGCGCCGAGCGGTTCGCCGAGCAGCTGGACGCCGGGATGGTCGGCGCCAACCAGTCGCCACCGGAGGCCGCGAACATGCCCTTCGGCGGCGTGAAGCGCTCCGGCTTCGGCCGGGAGCTCGGACCGCTGGGCATGGACGAGTTCGTCAACAAGCGGCTCATGTCCGTGGCCCGGCCCCGGTAGTCCCCTCAGCGTCCGTCGGCGTCACCCTCGTCGGTCGCGTGGACCCGCCGCGGTGGCAGCGCCAGCATCAGCAGCGCGATCACCGCGGCGGTGGCACCGGCGATCCACCAGGCCGCGGCGGGCTCGAGCACGGCGTGCGCGATGAGCGCCACGCAACCGGTCAGCAGCACGCCCTGCCCGGCCAGGCAGACCTTCACCAGGAGGTTCCCCCAGGCCACGGTCTGGTCCTTGACGTGCCGGCCGAACAACCGGCGGTGGATGACCACGGGCAGCAGCATCAGGGTCGTCAGGAGCACCGCGGCCAGCAGCAGCGCCATGTACCAGCCGACCAGCTCCCCGGCCACCTCCTCGAAGCGGGACTGGAAGGGCAGCACGATCAGGAACGCGGCGACGATCTGGGTGCCCGTCTGCATCACCCGCAGCTCCTGGAGCAGGTCGTTCCAGTTCCGGTCCAGCTTCTCGGCGGGCGTCTCGTGCCGCAACCCGGTGGGGTCCCCGGGCCGGGGAGAGGGATCCCCGGACGGACCCGGGTCCGCCGGCGGGCCGGGGCCGCCCGGCCGTCCGGCGTCGTTCACGGCACCTCCCAGCGGACCTCGTCCACGGACTTGTCCGGCCGCCAGCCCCGCCAGGACGCCTGGCGCAACCGTCCGCCGCGGGTGCGCCCTGCCAAGGACACCTCCGCCACCTCTGACGGCGTGACCCACCAGGCGTCCGAACGATCCTGGGCCGGGACGTCGTCCACGGGCGGCGTGTCCCGGACCAGGGGCCGCAGCCGCTGGTCCACCTCGACCAACTGGGCGGCCGAGAAGCCCGTGCCCACCCGGCCTGCGTAGCGCAGCGTCCCGGTCTCGTCCGGCACGGCGGCCAGCAGGGAGCCGATGCCCCCGGACCGCTCGCCACGGCCCTCGCGGACGCCGATCACCACGACCTCCTGGTGTTGCTGCAGCTTGAGCTTGATCCACGCCGAGCCCCGACGGCCCGGCAGGTAGATGGAGCCGGTGCGCTTGGCCACCACGCCCTCCAGCCCCATCGCTCGGCTGACCCGCTGGGCCTGGGCCAGGGACCCGTGATGACCCGGCGGCACGGACACCACCTCCCCCTGCCCGACGGCGGCCTCCAGGATCGCCCGTCGCTCACCGTAGGCGGTGTGCAGCAGGGAGTGGCGGCGGTGCTGCGACGCACCGGGCGGGCCGAGCTGGAGGATGTCGAACACGATGAAGCGCAGTTCCCCGGTCCCGTCCTGCAGCAGCCCGAAGTCCGGCCTGCCCCGGTCGTCGAGGGCGACCAGTTCGCCGTCGAGCACCGCTCCCCCGCGGTCCGCGGCCTCGCCCCGGAGCAGCCCGGTGAGTTCCTGCAGCGCGGGATAGCGGTCGGTGAGGTCCTGGCCGTTCCGGCTCGCCAGGACCACCCGGTCCTGACTGACGCCGGCGATCACCCGCCAGCCGTCCCACTTCATCTCGAAGGACCAGTCCTCGTCCGCGGTCAGGTCCGCGGGACGGCCCGCCGTGGCCAGCATGGGGGCCGGCAGGTCCTCCGGGCCGAAGGAGGTCCCGGGACCCGTCCCCGCCCGGTGGCCCGTCGACT
>JAPFFX010000034.1 GCA_026645375.1 Citricoccus sp. WCRC_4
CGGAGAGATCTCCACGGAGCCCGGCCCGCTGGACTGCCAGCGCCTGGAGACGGAAGCGCCGCCCCCCACCCCCCGGTGAACCGGTGGCGACGGGCGGCGAGTCCGCGGGGCAGGCGGTCAGGCCCGGGTTCAGAGGCCGGCGCCGAACACCAGCGGTACCAGCGTGGACATGACGAGCATGATCAGCGCCACCGAGATCACGTTGAGCCAGACCCCGGCGCGGACCATCTGCTTGATGGACACCTCGCCGGAGCCGAACGCCACCGCGTTCGAGGGGGTGGCGACCGGCAGCATGTAGGCCGAGCACACCGCCAGGGTGACGGCGATGGTCATGAACAGCGGGTCCATGCCCAGGCCCACGGCCACGGCGCCGAAGATCGGGAAGAAGGCCGCGGCGGTGGCGGTGTTGGAGGTCAGCTCGGTCAGGGCCAGGCTGACGATGATCACCACGAGCAGCACGAGCCAGGACGGCACGCCGGTCAGGCCGCTGACCTGGCTGCCGAGCCAGTCGCTGAACCCGGTGGCGGTGAACATGGCGGACAGGGACAGGCCGCCGCCGAACAGCAGCAGCAGGCCCCACGGGATCTCCTTCGCCGCCGACCAGCGCAGCAGGGCCGTGCCGCCGGGGTCCACGGAGCGCCTCTGGGCCGGCACCAGGAAGCAGGCGATCGCGGCGGCCATGGCGACCTGCGTGTCGGAGATCGAGCCCAGGAACGGCAGCGCCTCGGCGACGGCCGGGATGGCAGCGATGAACGGGACGGCGACCCAGAAGAAGATGGCCAGCAGGAAGATGATGCCGATGCGGCGCTCCGGGGTGGTCATGGAACCCAACGTGGCCAGTTCCCGGCGGATCATCTCCTTGCCGCCGGGGATCTCCTTGACCTCGGCGCGGAAGACGAACTTCGTCAGCACCAGCCAGGCGATGAACAGCATGACGAGAGCCCACGGGACGCCTACGAGCATCCAGTGGCCGAACTGCAGGTCGAAGCCGTGGGCCTCGCCGAGGTAGGCCTTCATGAGGGCCATCGGGGGCTGGCCGATCAGGGTGGCGGTCGAGCCGATGGTCACGCCGAAGGCGACGCCGAGCAGCATGGAGGCGGCGAACTTCGTGCCGGCGGCCTCCCTGTCGACCGAGCGGACCAGCCGGAGGATGGAGACCGCGATGGGCACCATGATCACGGCGGTGGCGGTGTTGGACACCCACGCGGAGATGAACGCCGAGGCGGCCATCAGCCCGAAGACGATCTGGGCCGGTTGCGTGCCGACCGCGCGGATGGTCAGCAGCGCCACGCGCAGGTGCAGGTTGGACTTCTCCGTGGCCAGTCCGAGGATCACGCCGCCCATGACGAGGAACACGACCGAGTCCGCGTACGGCGCCGCCACCTCCTTCATGGATGCCATGCCGAACAGCGGGAACAGCACCAGCGGGAGTAGGGAGGTCACCGGGATGGGCGCGGCCTCGGTCATCCACCAGATGGCCATCCAGAGAGCGCAGCCGGCCACGGCTCGCCCCTCGAAGGACAACGACGACGGCAGCACCAGGGCCAGCACCAGGCCGGCTGCCGGGCCCAGGGCGAGCAGCCACCAGTTGCGCCTCGAGCCGGAGTCGAGCGCGTGGCGCTGCTCGGTGGCCTCGATGGCTCCCGGTGAACCGGGTGCCTCGGACGGGCGGAGGTCCCGCGCGTCGGTCGGGGAAGTCGTCATGGTCAAGGCCTCGAGTGCTCGGTGTGGAGAACCTGGAGTGGGATCTGCCACGTCTGGATCGGTGATCCGTCACACCGTACTGGGATGAATGACCACCGTGAAGTACACATTCGATGGGCATTGAGAGGCTCTGCGTCCTAAAATGCGGCGAACCGGTCTTTCCCCTGTGATGGAGGCCATCCCTACGCTGGATCGGTACCGCCGTGCGGACGGGCGATCGTCCGCCGTGATGATGCACCGGGGTGGCCAGTATGAAAGGAGGCGCCGTGGACCTGCGCCAGATGCGCTACTTCGTGGCTGTCGCCGAGGAGCGCCACTTCGGCCGTGCCGCCGACCGCCTGCACATGGCTCAGCCTCCGCTGTCCCAGCAGATCAAGCAGCTCGAGGCCAGTCTCGGGACGCAGCTGCTCGAGCGCACCACCCGCAGGGTCGACCTGACCGACGCCGGCCGCCTCATGCTGGAGCGCGCCCGCCAGATCCTGGCGGACGTCGAGTCCCTCACGAAGGACGTGCAGGAGGTGGGGGCCGGCGCCGCGGGGGTGCTGCGCATCGGATTCGTCGGTTCGGCCACCTACCGGGTGATGCCGGCCGTCGTCCAGCTGGCCCGCCAGGAACTGCCCGGCGTGCGGCTGCACGTGATGGGAGAGATGCTGACCCCGAACATCGAGCAGGGCCTGCTGGAGAACCGCCTCGACGTGGCCGTACTGCGGCCCCCGGTCCAGTCCGCCGAGATCGTGCTGGACCCGCTGGAGGGCGACTCGCTCGTCGTGGCGCTGCCCCCCGCGCACCCGCTGGCCGCCGGCAGCGGTCCCCTGACGCTCTCGGAGCTGGCCGGGGAGGACTTCGTCGGGTACCCGCCGGCCTCCGCCGTCGCCACCGTGTCATTCGAGGCCTGCCGGAGGGCCGGCTTCCGGCCGCGCGTCGTGCAGGAGGCCACCGAGACCTCCACCCTGCTGGCCTTCGTGGGCGCTGGCATGGGGCTGGCCCTGGTGCCCGACGGCGCCCGTCGCGCCACCTCCGCCTCGCCCGTCGTGTACCGGGAGCTGGCCGATGGGCCCGAGGTCGGCCTGGCCCTGGCCTGGAAGCGGGGGAGCCGATCGCTGCTCATCCCGGGTTTCCGGGCCCTCACCCACCGGGCCGTGCAACAGGTCCGGCGGTCCCCGGCGAGCCACCCGACCGCCCCGTCATCCCACCCAGTCGCCGAGGAGGCACCATGAAGATCACCGGCATCGAGGCCATTCCCTATGCCATCCCGTACACCCACCCGCTGAAGTTCGCCTCCGGGGCGGTGGAG
>JAPFFX010000035.1 GCA_026645375.1 Citricoccus sp. WCRC_4
TCTCCCAGTAGCCGCCCCAACGGTCCTCTAGGGCCCGGAACGAGTACTCCTCGGGCGCGGCCTGGCTGGCCTGCCCCGTCACGGGGTCCTGTGGAGTACCTTGCGCTGCCTGGCTCACGGATGTCCTGTCCTTGAAGTGCGGTGGGAACGGGTGGAAAGGTCACGACGTCGGCCCGTCACCCGGGCGCTCGACGTGCCCGTCCATCCTACTCCGCTGGCACTGTCGCCTCGGTACCGCGCCTACCGCGGTTGCCGGCGTCGAGACGGCCCGCCACGACGGACCCTGCCCGTGCCGTCCCGTCGACGCCGCTCACTCCTGGCCGTGATCCTCAGGACGACCACGTTGCGCACCGCGGTGAAGACGGTCGAGTAGACCACGCCCAGCCCGAGGAGGAACACCGTCTCGCTGAGGCCCATGCCGTAGCCGATGTGGCGGGCCGCGTACAGGACCGCGGCACCGCCGACTCCGGCCGCGGAACCCAGTCCACCGGACGCGGCAGGTCATCACCCCACAGCGTGAGCAGGAACTGCACGGCAGCCAGGACCAGGCCCAGGGTGTTGTACTGGGTGAACACGCGGAATGCCGGCCGGCCCTCGGTTCAGGCCCGTCCGGACCCGGGCTCCGTCACCCAGCCCATCGACCGGTCGACGGCCTTCTCCCAGCCGGACAGGAGCTCCTCGCGGTGCGAGGCGTCCATCCTCGGTTCCCAGCGGGCGTCCTCGCGCCAGAGACCGGCCAGTTCCTCCAGGCCGGACCACACACCCGAGGCGAGTCCCGCGGCATGGGCGGCTCCGACGGCGGTGGTCTCGACCTGCGTCGGCCGGACCACAGGCACCCCCAGGATGTCGGCCTGGAACTGCATCAGGTCGTCGTTGACGGTCATGCCGCCGTCCACCCTCAGCTCACCCGGACGCTGGCCGGTGTCCGCCACGACCGCCTCCAGCACGTCCCGTGACTGGTAGGCCGTGGCCTCCAGGGCGGCCCGGGCCAGGTGTCCGGCCGTGGCATAACCGGTCAGGCCGGCGATCAGGCCGCGGGCATCGGGACGCCAGTACGGGGCGTAGAGACCGGAGAAGGCGGGGACGAAGTAGACGCCCCCGTTGTCCTCCACGGTGCCCGCGAGCGCCTCGACCTCGGCCGAGGTGCGGATGAGTCCGAGGTTGTCCCGCAGCCACTGGACCAGCGAGCCGGCCACCGCCACGGAGCCCTCGAGCGCGTAGGCGGCCGGCGCGTCCTCCACCTGGTAGGCGACCGTGGTGACGAGCCCGTGGGAGGAGGGCTCCGGCGTCGTGCCGGTGTTCTGCAGCATGAAGCACCCGGTGCCGTACGTGTTCTTCACGTCCCCGCGGCCGAAGGCCGCCTGGCCGAAGGTGGCCGCCTGCTGGTCCCCGAGAATCCCGCAGACGGGCACGCCGTTCAGCGGCTCGGCCCCGACGATGGTGCCGAGTTCTCCCACGGACGGATGGATCCGGGGCAACATCGAGGCGGCCAGGTCCGGGTCGATGCCGAAGACCGAGGCGAGGTCCTCGTCCCAGTCGAGGGTGTCCAGGTCCATGAGCAGGGTGCGCGAGGCATTGGTGACGTCCGTGGCGTGGACTCCGCCGTCCGTGCCGCCGGTGAGGTTCCACAGCAGCCAGCTGTCGATGGTGCCGGCGCGCAGTCGGCCGTTGCGGGCCAGGTCCGCGGCCTCCGGGACGTTCTCCAGGATCCAGGCGACCTTGCCCGCGGCGAAGTAGGAGGCCAGCGGAAGCCCCGTGCGGGCACGGACCGCATCCTCGTGCCCGTCGGAACGGAGACGGGCCATGAGTGCGTCGGTGCGGGCGTCCTGCCAGACCAGGGCCCGGTGGACGGGACGGCCGGTGACCGCGTCCCACAGGACGGTCGTCTCGCGCTGGTTCGTGATCCCGACGGCGGCGATGTCCCCCGGGCGCATCCGGGCGCGGGTCAGTGCCAGGCCGCTCAGCTCCCGGGTGTTCTCCCAGATCTCCACCGGGTCGTGTTCCACCCAGCCCGGGCGCGGGAAGTGCTGGCGGTGCTCGCGCTGGGCGCTGGCGATGATGGTGCCGGACTGGTCCATCACCACGACGCGGGTGGAGGTGGTGCCCTGGTCGATGCTGATCACGGCGCTGGGAGGCATGGCGGCAGGATACCGGCTGTGGACAGTGCGGGCAGTGGATGGGGCGGCTGTGTTTGAATGTCGGGTGTGGCCTGGGACACGGGATGACTAGGCTCTTTGAACTGCTGTGGGGATGGCAGGCCGAGGCGTGCGAGCGCTCCATCGGTGGCTGGCCTCGTGGCCTGACGGGGGGTTCCTCCATGACTGGACCTGTGAGCACGTTGATGATGAGGCGCCGGGCCGCGCGGGCGGGCGCAGCCGTGGCGGTACTGGCCGTGGCGTTGACCGCCTGCGGCGGCGGGGCCGACGATCCGGACACCGGCGCCCCGGTGAGCACTCCATCAGCTTCGACCGAGGCCGCGACGGGACCGAGCGGGTCTGAGGAGACGGAGAGCTCAGTGGCGCCCTCAGGGCCCTCGGCGGCTTCGAGTGAGGCGTCGGGAGGTGAGTTCATTCCTGCGTCCTCTGAAGGGCCAGCCCAGAACGTTCCGGTGCCCGAGATGCCGGCTGCCGCCAAGGAGCAGACCCAGGAGGGTCTGGAGGCCGCGCTGGAGTACTGGTGGGAAACCGACTACTACCTGAAGCTGACGGGAGATGCAGCCCCAATGGAGTCAGTGTCCACTGCGGACTGCGTCCTCTGTGAGGATTTGCTGAAACGCTGGCCAGAACTCTATGAGCTCGGTGGCTGGGGAGAGACCTCGGCGCCCGCGGCAGTTGAAGTAAGGGTGGCC
>JAPFFX010000050.1 GCA_026645375.1 Citricoccus sp. WCRC_4
CAGGTGCAACCGCAGTGCCCGCGGGGGCCTGCTCGCGGCGATCCGCACCGGGATGCCGACCGAGTGGGCGGCCCGGGCCAGGGCGGTGCCGGCCCGGCCGGCGCCGAGGACACCCAGGCTCACCGGCCGGTCCGGAGGGCCTGGCGGCGTGGTCTCAGTGGGCATCGTGGGGATCACGGCGCGGGTCCCGGCCGGTGCTCAGGCCGCCGGGGTGACGAGGATGCCGTCCTCGTCCGCCCACAGCCGCGCGCCGGGAGTGAAGACCACCCCGCCGAACTCCACGGTCACGTCCACCTCGCCGACGCCGTCCTTGGCGGACTTGCGCGGGTTCGTCCCCAGGGCCTTCACCCCCAGTTCCAGGGTGCGGACCACGGCCCGGTCGCGGATGGCCCCGTTGACGACGACGCCGGTCCAGCCGTTGCGCACGGCGGCACCGGCGATCAGGTCGCCCATCAGGGCGGACTCCAGGGAACCGGCGCCGTCCACCACCAGCACGGCACCGTCCCCCGGGGAGTTCAGCAGCTGCTTGACCAGCCCGTTGTCCCGGTGGCACCGGATGGTGCGCACGGGCCCGGTGAACCGGGCCCGCCCGCCCAGGTCGAGGAACTGCAGGGAGCACGACTGCAGGGTCTCGTCCGCGTCGAACAGGTCGCACGTGGTGAAGGCGGTGCCGCCGGCCTCCATCACCGGATCTCGTTCCGCTGGAGGCCCAGGCCCTCGATCTCGGTCTCCAGCACGTCACCGGCCTTCAGCCACGGACGCCGGCCCTCGGCGTCCTTCCGCGCCAGGGCCACCCCGGCCGGGGTGCCGGTGAGGATGAGGTCCCCGGGCAGCAGGGTGACGATGTCCGAGATGTAGGACACGAGCCTGCGGGCGTCGAAGACCAGGTCCCCGGTGGAGTCGTCCTGCATCACCTCCCCGTTGACCCGGGTGGTGATCCGCGCGCCCTCGGTGAACTCCTCCGGGGTCGCCAGCCAGGGCCCGACCGGGGTCATCTCCTCCCAGGCCTTGCCCTGGGTCCACTCGGTGGTCCGTCCCTGGTAACCGCGCACCGAGACGTCATTGGCCACGGCGTACCCGGCGATGTGCTGCCCGGCCTCCGCCTCCGGGATCCGCCGGCCCGGCTCGCCGATGACGACGCACAGCTCACCCTCCCAGTCGACGCGGTGGTCCTCCGCCGGGACCTCGATCGGATCGGAGGCGCCGGTCAGGGACTGGGCGAACTTCGTGAAGATCGCCGGGTACTCGGGAAGCTCCTGGCCGGTCTCCAGGATGTGGTTGCGGTAGTTCAGCCCGATGCAGAACACCTTCGTGGGGAACGGGATGAGGGTGGCCGGCTCCAGCTGGGTGGCGTCCAGGACCCGGGTGGGGTCCTCCTCGGCCGCCGCCAGGGCGGCCTCCACGAGCTCGGTGCGGGTCGGCTCCGGCTGGTACAGGAAGTCCCCGACGTCGATGATGCCCTCGAGCTCGACGGCCGCGGTGGCGCGGGAACCGTCGGTCTGGGTGACGATGGCGGCGAAGGTGGCTCCGGGGGTGTCCGGTTCGGATCCGGGCAGTCGGTACGTGGCGAGCTTCATGGGGGATATCCCATCACACCACCGGCCCGGACGGGACCGGCGGTAGGTTACTGTGGTCCATGTCACCCGCCGGTAACCTCCGTGGGTTGCCATCCTCGCGGCGGAGAAGGGGAAGATCTCCGCCCATCACTCCACCGACGAAGGGCGGCCCTGTGTCCCGTCATGCCCCTGCCCGCGGCGAGAACCGCCGGCGCATCCTCGCCACGGCCCTCAGCCTGGGACTGCTGCTCCCGGGAGTGGCCATGGCCGCTCCGGCGGCCGCCGACTCCGAGATCCTCAGCCCCCTGGACCAGGCGGACCAGTTCGACGAGACCCTGCCGGTGCTCGACGAGTCCGTCCTGCAGTCCCTCCAGAGCCTGGACGCGGCGGGCCCGTCCGCCGGGCGCACCGAGCGCTCCGCCAGGAACGCGGCACCGGCCCCCACGGCCCACCTCGGACCCTGTGCACAGGACTTCATCGACGCGCCGCCGCGGAGCACGTACTACACGCACATCACCTGGATGGCCTGTGCCGGGCTGACCACCGGCTACCAGGACAACAGCTTCGGCGTGCGCCGGCAGATCAACCGCGGTGAGGCCGCGCTGATGCTCTACCGCCTGTCGGGAGACGAGCACGACGCCGGATCCGGGAGCGACTTCACGGACGTCACGCCGGTCGGGGGCGGGGAGGAGTTCACCGCCATCTCCTGGATGGCTGACCAGGGGATCGTGCACGGTTACCACGATGGCACCTTCCGCCCCGACCGGCCGATCTCCCGCGGCGAGCTGGCCTCCTACCTGTTCCGGTACGCCGGTGACGAGGACTTCGTGGCCCCCGCGAGGGCCGTGTTCTCGGATGTCCCGGTCACCGCTGGTGCCTACCGGGACATCTCCTGGCTGGTGGCCCACAAGATGGTGAACGGCTACTCGGACCGGACCTTCCGTCCGACCCGGAGCGTGACCCGGGGCGAGACCGCGAAGTACCTCTACGGCCTGGAGGTCCTCGTCAACGGCAGGCCGGCGCCGCCGGCCATCGCCCCGAAGCCGGCCCCGAAGCCGGCACCGAAGCCCCAGCCGACGTCGCAACCGCAGCCCGCCCCCGCACCCGAGGTCCCCCTGGCCTACCGCTACGTGGTCATCGCCGACGACGGACTCAACGTGCGCAAGGGCCCGGGGACCCAGCACGCGAAGGTCACCTCGCTGCTGCGCAACACCAAGGTCGTCATCACCGGTCGCAGCCAGGTGGCCGGCGGGGCCACCTGGCGGGAGATCACCGTCGGCAAGCACCGCGGCTGGGTGCACGGCGGCTACATCATCAAGGACTTCGAGTTGGGCAACGCCAAGTCCTCGCTGGCCAGGACCGGCACGCTGCGCAAGCCCACCACCAGGAACGGCGTCACCGTGCTGGACACCACGTGGCAGGCGCAGCCCAACGGATACTGGTGCGGGCCGGCGTCGATCAAGATCGCCCTGGAGGCCTTCGGCCTCAAGACCACCCAGAACGCCATGGCCAAGGAGGCACAGACGGACCGGGAGGGCACCTGGCTCCACCAGGTCGCCCGGGTGCTGGACTACAACGCACCGACCAGCGTCCGCTACTCCGTGACCACCATCCGTGGCCAGGACTCGACCCGTGAGGACCGGATCCGGATCCGCGAGGACCTCAAGCGGTCCATCAGGGCCGGTGTCCCGGCGGTCGTCAACATCGCGGCCACCCCGGGCGAGCAGCCGCCCCTCCAGCGCCAGAAGACCGGCGGGAAGTTCACGCTGCGGCACCACATGCCCGTGGTGGGCTACAACGAGAACAACAACACCGTGCTGGTGCAGGACCCCTGGACCAAGCCCTTCTGGATCAGCGTCTACCAGCTGGCCGACATGGCCGGCACGCGCGGCTACGCCTCGCTGAAGTAGGCGGGGGCACCGGCCGGTCCGGAGCTGACCGGCGACGATGCCCGGCGGTGCCGCCCCGGCCCGGCGGCGGGTCGCGGTTCCTCCCGGCCCGGCCGTCCGGCATCCTAGGCACATGACCAGGACGATTCTCGGCTGCATGGGCTGGGGCGGTGGCTGGGCCCCCGAACCACCGGCCCCCCAGGCGTGGCGCGACGCGCAGGACGCTGCCCGCCGCGCGCTCCGTGCCGCCCTCGACGCCGGGATCTCCACCCTGGACACCGCGGACATCTACGCCCATGGCCGGTCCGAGCAGACCCTCGGCCGGGTGCTGGCCGCCGATCCGGGGCTCCGGCAGGCGCTGCACATCCAGACCAAGTGCGGGATCCGGCTCGGCGGCTCACCGCTGTACGGTCCGGCCCGCGGCGCGGGGACCACCCGCTACGACTCCTCGGCCGCCCACCTGCGCGCGGCGGTGGCCGGATCCCTGGAGCGGCTCCAGACGGACCACGTGGAGACCCTGATCATCCACCGCCCCGACGTGCTGACCGACCCCGCCGAGACCGTCGGCGCGTTCCTCGAGCTGAAGGCCGCCGGCTCCGTCGGCCGTCTGGGCGTCTCCAACATGGGCCTGGCCTGGGTCCGGCGTTTCGACGACACCCTGCGCGAGGCCAGCAGCGGCACCGAGACGCTGGCCTGCGTGCAAGTCGAGCTGGGCCTGCACGCCCGCACGCTGGTCGAGACCGTGGTGCTGGCCAACCACCCGGACGCCCATGCCTCCGGGGGCATGGAGGGCATCATCGGGTTCTGCACCGACCGCGGCATCGAACTGCAGGCCTGGGGTCCCCTGGGCCGGGGCCGGTACACCCGGCCCGACCCCGAGCCGGCCGACGCCCCGGCCGCCGCCGAGGTCACCCGGGTGGCCGAGGAGCTCGGCGTCCCGGCAGACGTCGTGGTCCTGGCCTGGCTGCTGCGCCTGCCGTGGGGCATCCGTCCGGTCGTGGGCACCACCCGGCCCGGGCGCATCGCCGCCAGCGCCACCGCAGAGGAGGCCGCCGCCCGCATGGACGCCGACCAGTGGTACCGGATCTGGACCGCCGCCCGAGGAGAACCCCTGCCATGATGCCCGCACCGACCGGCCCGGTCGCACTGTCCGCTCCGGCGCTGCCGCTCACGGCACCGGCGCACGCCGCCGTCGACTACGGGGCCGTCGACTTCCAGTCCCCGGTCGCCACCCTGTGGGTGGTGGGCGTGCTCCTGCTGGTCGGACTCGCGGTGCTCGGCCACGCGGTGTGGCGACGGCGCCGGCACGTCGCACACGCCCAGCGCACCGGCCGCAACACCGATCCGGCGTTCCTCCGGGACACCCGCGTGGAGCAGGTGGTCTCCCTTCTCTGCCTGGCGGTGGCCGTGGTGCTGGCCGGCTTCTCCGCGCTGGGCGCCTGGCAGACACACCACAACGTACGCGGCAACCTCGCGGCGAAGTACGGGGTGACGGCGGTGGACGACGCGCGCTGGAGCGGTGCCTTCCTGGTGGCGGACCTGACCATGGCCGACGGCACCGTGCGCCAGGACGCGACGGTCTACTTCGAGGCCGACGGGGAGCCGCTCACCGGTGAGGACGTCTTCTCGGAGACACCGGGGGCCTGATCGCCCCTCGCAGCACGAGGAGTCCGGGCAGGGGACAATGGAAGGCATGTACGCACCGATCGACCTGCAGACCCCCCTCGTCGCCCAGTGGATCGGCATCCTCATGGCGGTGGCCGGCGCGGCGGTCATGGCGCACGGCCTGTGGCGCCGCAAGCGCTACCGCCTGCACCTGGACGACCAGGACGCGCGGTACGCCGGCCCCGACCGGATGCGTGACTCGATGCGCGAGATCCTGGCGGGCGCCGGCGTGCTGGTGATCGGGCTCGTGGGCATCAGCTACGCGGTGTTCGGCTCCTCCCAGGCCAATGTGCGCATCGCGGACAACCTGCGCCAGAAGTACGGGGTCGAGTCCGTCCACCAGGAGAACTGGCAGGGCAACGCCCTGATCGCCGACCTCACCATGCCGGACGGCACCGTCCACCAGGACGTCGTGATCATCTTCGAGGACTCTGGCGAACCGCGCATCAGCCGCGACCTCACCGCGCCGGGCACCAACTAGCCGGGCCGCATCGTCCGACACCCTGCTAGCGTGCAGAGCGTGACCAGTCCGCAGAGAGTCCCCGCGTCCACCTACCGCCTGCAACTGACCGGCGACTTCACCCTGGACGATGCGCGTACGGTGCTGCCGTACCTGAGGGACCTCGGCGTGGACTGGGTGTACCTCTCCCCGATGCTCGGTGCCGAGGAGGGCTCGACCCACGGCTATGACGTGGTGGACCCGACCTCCGTGGACGACGCCCGGGGCGGGGAGTCGGGGCTGCGCGAGCTCGCCGAGGCGGTCCACGAGGCGGGCGGCGGGATCCTGGCGGACATCGTCCCCAACCACGTGGGCGTGGCCACCCCCAAGGACAACGCCTGGTGGTGGGACCTGCTCAAGCACGGCCGGGCCTCGAAGTACGCCATGGCCTTCGACATCGACTGGGCCGCCGGGGACAGCCGGATCTGGCTGCCCGTGCTGGGTGACGGCACGGAGGACGACCCGGAGGCCGAGCTGTCGAAGCTGCGGATCGTGGACGGGGAACTGCACTACTACGACAACGTCTATCCGCTGGCCCCCGGCACCGAGGAGGCCGCGCGCGCCGCGGTGGCCTCGCAGTCAGTCGACGCCACGACGGGTCCCGCGGGCGGGGAGCGCTCCGAGGAGGAGCGACTGGCCCGGGCGGTCCACGACCTCCAGAACTACCGGCTGATGCCCTGGCGCGAGGCCGACGAGAACCTCAACTACCGACGCTTCTTCGCGGTCAACTCGCTGGCCGGGGTCCGGGTCGAGATCCCGCGCGTGTTCGCCGAGACCCACCGGGAGATCCTGTCCTGGGTCCGCGACGGACTCGTGGACGGGCTGCGCGTGGACCACCCGGACGGACTGGCCGACCCGGGCGGGTACTTCGAGAACCTGCGCCAGGCCACGGGCGGGATCTACCTGCTGGGGGAGAAGATCCTCGAGCCCGGCGAACGGTTGCCGGCGGCCTGGGCGCTGGACGGCACCACCGGTTATGACGCCCTCGGTGAGGTGGACCGGGTGCTGACCGATCCCGCCGGGGCCCCGGAACTGGATGCGGTGGCCGGACGCCTGGGCGGCTGGGGTGATGTCGGCGAGGACGCCGAGGTGGTGTGGGCCGAGATGATCCACGGCACCCAGCGCGCCGTGGTGGACGGCATGCTGCGCTCCGAGGTGGAGCGCCTGGCGCGACTGGTCCCGGGCGTGATCCCCGGGGACGAGGACCACGGCGCCGAGGACCCCGGGGAGCACCGGGTGCAGGACACCCTGGCCGAACTGCTGGCCTGCTTCCCGGTCTACCGCTCCTACCTGCCCACGGGCCGGGAGTACCTGGACGCGGCCGCCGCGGAGGTGCGGCGGCGCCGGCCCGAACTGGTCGACGTGCTCGAGGCGCTGCTGCCGCTGCTGGCGGACCCGGACCATCCGGTGGCCGAGCGCTTCCAGCAGACCTCCGGCATGGTCATGGCCAAGGGCGTGGAGGACACCGCCTTCTACCGGTACTCTCGACTGGCGTCGCTGAACGAGGTCGGCGGGGACCCGTCGTCGTTCGCCCTGGAACTGCGCGAATTCCATGCCGCCCAGGCGGACCGGCAGGCCCGCATGCCGCGCACCATGACCACGCTGTCCACGCACGACACCAAGCGCAGCGAGGACGTGCGCGCCCGCATCGACGTGCTCTCCGAGATCCCGCAGGAGTGGACGGCCGCCCTGGAACGGTTCCGGGAGCTGGCCCCGCTCGGGGACGGTCCGTTCGAGAAGCTGCTGTGGGAGACGGTCGTGGGCGCCTGGCCGGTGGACGGCACGGCCCTGGAGACCCAGCGGCTGGCCGACTATGCGCTCAAGGCGGCGCGTGAGGCGGCCACGCGCACCACCTGGACCGAGCAGGACGAGCAGTTCGAGGCGCGCCTGGCAGACCTCGCCGAACGGGCCACCGGCGCCGGGGAACTGCGAGAGGCCGTCCAGTCGGTCGCCGACCGGATCGCCGTGGCCGGAGTCTCGAACCAGCTGGCCATGAAGCTCATCCAGCTGACGATGCCCGGGATCCCGGACGTCTACCAGGGCACCGAGGTCCCGTTCCCCACCCTGGTGGACCCGGACAACCGCCGGCCCGTGGACTTCCGCGAGCGGGCGGCGCTGCTGGCCCGGCTCGACGGTGGCTGGACCCCCGAGTTCCCCCGGCCCGCCGAGGACACCGGCCAGGTCGACGGCGAGGCGCTCGCCGAGTACGCCGCCGGCCTGAAGCTGCTGGTCACCTCGAGGGCGCTGCGGGCCCGCCGGGAACATCCCGAGTGGTTCAACCGCTATCAGGACCTGGACGTCCTCGGCGAGGCCGCCGACCACGTGGTCGCGTTCTCCCGCGGGGGCTGCATCACCCTGGCCACCCGCTGGCCGTTGGGACTGGCCGACGAGGGCGGCTGGGGCGACACCGCCGTCGTGCTGCCCCGCCAGGCCGTGGTGGACCTGGTCACCGGACGCCGTTTCGGCGGCTCCTTCACGGACGGGACCACCCGACTGGCCGAGATCTTCGAACACCACCCGGTCGCCCTGCTGGTGCCGGAGGAGGGGAACACGCTGCGATGACGGAGACGAGGGACCGGGGAACGCCCCGGGAGGCGGGCTCGGCGCACCCGCGCGACACCCGCTGGTCGGTCTGGGCACCGGAGGCCCGGACCGTCGAACTGGTGGTCACCGACCGCGAGCCGGGGGCCGTCCACGACAGCGCCGACCGGTGGGCCGGTGCCGAGGCGTTCCCGATGGAACCGGCCGGGGACGGTTGGTGGGTGCCCGGGGCCGCGGCCCCCGGGGGCACCGACGTGGGCTACGGATACCGCGTGGACGGCGAGGGGCCGTTCCCGGACCCGCGCTCGCGGTGCCAGCCGGACACCGTCCACGGCCCCTCCCGGCTGGTCGATCCCGCGGCGTACGACTGGCAGGACGGCGACTGGTCCGGACGGCCACTGCGGGGTGCGGTCATCTACGAGCTCCACGTGGGCACCTTCACCCCCGAGGGCACCCTCGAGGCGGCCCTCGGGCGGCTCGACCACCTGGTCTCGCTCGGGGTGACGCACGTGGAACTGCTGCCCGTGAACTCCTTCGGCGGCCGGCACAACTGGGGGTACGACGGCGTCGGCTGGTACGCCGTCGACGCCTCCTACGGCGGGCCGGAGTCCTACCGGCGCTTCGTGGACGCCTGCCACGCGGCCGGGCTGGCCGTCCTGCAGGACGTCGTCTACAACCACCTGGGGCCCTCCGGGAACTACCTGCCGACGTTCGGCCCCTACCTGACCGAGCAGTCCACCGGCTGGGGCAGCGGCCTGAACCTGGACGGTCCGGATTCGGACGAGGTCCGCCGCTACATCCTGGACAACATCCGGATGTGGGCCGAGGAGTACCACGTGGACGGATTCCGGTTGGACGCCGTCCACGCACTGCACGACACCCGCGCGGTCCACCTGCTCGAGGAGATGGCCACCGAGGTCGACACCCTGTCCGCGCGGCTGGGCCGGCCCCTGGTGCTGGTGGCCGAATCGGACCTGAACGATCCCCGGATGATCAGCCCCCGCGCAGACGGGGGCGCAGGCGGCTACGGGCTGACCGGTCAGTGGTCGGACGACTTCCACCACGCCGTGCACGTGGCACTGACCGGGGAGACCGAGGGCTACTACGCCGACTTCGCCTCCCTGGACGCACTGGGCAAGGTCCTCAACGCGGGCTTCTTCCACGACGGCACCTACTCGTCCTTCCGCCGCCGCCACCACGGCCGCCCGCTGGGCGAGCACACCCCGGCGGAGGCCCTCGTGGTGTGCACCCAGAACCACGACCAGGTCGGCAACCGGGCCACGGGAGACCGGCTCACCGCGTCCCTGGACGAGGGGCGGCTGGCCATCGCGGCGGCGCTGCTGATGGCCGGGCCGTTCACGCCCATGCTGTTCATGGGGGAGGAATGGGCGGCGTCCACGCCGTGGCAGTTCTTCACGGCCCACCGGGAACCGGAACTGGCCGAGGCGGTGACCCAGGGCCGGCGCAAGGAGTTCGAGCGCATGGCCTGGGACCATGACGCCGTGCCGGACCCACAGGACGAGCAGACCTTCCGGGACTCCACGCTGCGCTGGGAGGAGGCCGGCACCGGCCGGCACGCCCGGCTGCTGGACCTGTACCGCCAGCTGGCCGCCCTGCGCGCCGAGCTGCCCGAACTGACCGACCCCGACCGCTCCACCACGCGCGCCACCGTCGACGCCGGCCGGCGCCACCTGCGGCTGGACCGTGGCCTGCGGAAGGGGGCGGCCGACGTCGGGACCGGGGTGGGGGCGTCCCTCGAGGCCGGCGGGCACGGCGCGGGATCCGTGGTGCTCCTGGCCGCCTTCGGCGAGGACCCGATGCCGGTCCCGCCCGACCTGACCGGTCACCGGCTGCTGGCCGGCCACAGCACCGACGGGCCCGTGCCGGCCGGCGAGGACGAACCGCCGGCGTCCGTCCCCGCACCCGGTTTCCTGCTCCTCGGGCGTCGCTGACCGGCGCTGCCGCCCGGGGTCACAGGCCGGGAGTCTGTGCCGACTGGGGGCTCCAGGGGCCGTCCGGCCCGGCGGCCCGCGGCGGCACGGCACGCAGCATGGTGGTGGTGGGGTGCAGGGCCACGGCGTCCTCGTCCCGCCGCGCGGGCAGCACGGTGCTGATGTAGGACTGCAGGGCCTCGGTCAGCGGCACGGACCGGTTCTGGTTCTCGGACAGGAACCACCGGTGCTCCAGCAACTGGTGCATCACCTCGGCCGGTTCGAGCTTGCCGGACAGCTCGGCGGGGATGGACCGGGCCACGAGGTCGAACACCTCCTCGACCCAGAGGTGGGCTGCCTCCTGTTCATCGAGCTCGGGGTGCCGGTCGGCGCGGAAGTGGTCGATGTCCCGCAGCAGCCGGCGGGCCTGGTTCTCCTGCACGTCCAGTCCGGTCAGGCCCAGCAACCGCCGCTGGTGGTGGCCCGGGTCCACCACCTTGGGCTGCAGCACCAGCTCGGAACCGTCGGGGGTGGTGCGGATCGCGTACTCCTCCACGTCGAAGCCCAGGGCGTTGAGCCGGCGGATCCGGTCCTCCACCCGCCAGCGCTCCTCGGTGCGGAAGGACATGTCCCCGGTGAGCTCGTCCCAGAGCCGGCGGTAGGCGTTGATGATCAACTCGGACGTCGTCACCGGGTCCACGTCCGGATCCAGCATGCCGCCGCTCATCAGGTCCATCAGCTCACCGGCGATGTTGACGCGGGCGATCTCCAGGTCGTGCTCGCGTTGCCCGCGGGACAGGGAGGGGTGCAGTTCCCCGGTCTCGGCGTCCACCAGGTAGGCGGCGAAGGCACCGGCGTCACGGCGGAACAAGGTGTTGGACAGGGACACGTCCCCCCAGTAGAAGCCGACCAGGTGCAGTTCGACCAGCAACAGGGCCATCGCGTCGATCAGCCGTGTGACGGTGTCCTGGTGCAGGCTGCGGGAGAACACCGCGCGGTAGGGCAGGGAGAAGCGCAGGTGGCGGGTGACCAGCGCCGTCAGCAACGGCTCCCCGTCCGCCGTGGTGCGGCCGCTGACCACGGCCACCGGTTCCACGCACGGCAGGTTCAGCCGTTCCAGGCGCCGCAGCAGCTGGTACTCCCGGCGCGCGGACTCCTCCGTGGTCTCCTTCACGGCCACCACGGCCCCGGCCAGGTGGGCGAAGCGCACCACGTGCCGGGAGATGCCGCGGGGCAGGGCGGCGAGGGTCCGCACCGGCCAGTCCTCCAGGGAGACATCCCAGGGCAGGCCCAGCAGGTCCGTGGCGCCCAACTGCGAGGACACCGAGGTCGTGATGTCCAGTCCGGGGCGTGAGGCCATGGGACAGCTCCTTCCGTCGAGGTCGTCGCGGGTGACCGCTGGGCTCGTGCGCAGGACGTGGGGGAATGCCCCCTGCCGCTCAGGACGACACGACGCCCGTGTCCGCAGTGTCCTCCATGAGCCGACCCCCGTCCAGCCGCAGTACCCGGTCCGCCGCGGACGCCAGGGGACCGGGATCGGCCGTGGCATGCAGGGTGGTGACCTGCAGGTTCCTCACCAGCGAGCGGATCAGGTCCGCGGTGTGGTCCTTCAGCTCTGCGGGCACCGTGGCCAGCGGGTCGTCCATGAGCAGCACCGCCGGCCGCCGGACCACGGCCCGGGCCAGGGCCACCTGCTGCCGCTGCGCTCCGGTGAGCTGGTCCGGGCCGAGGTCCAGCCGGTCCGCCAGGTCCAGCAGCCGGGCGGCCGCGAGCACCCGCTCCTCGCGTTCGGAGTCCGGGACGCCGGCCACGCGCAGGGCGAAGCTCATGTTGTCCCGCACGCTCATGTGCGGGTAGAGGGCGTAGTTCTGGAACACCAGCACCGCGTCACGGTTCTGGGCCGGGACGGCGGTGACATCGATCCCGCCGATCAGCACCCGCCCGCTCGTGGGATCCTCCTGCCCGGCCACCAGGCGCAGCAGCGTGGACTTGCCGGCGCGCGGCGGGCCGACGATCACCACGAACTGACCGTCCACGGCGTGCAGGTCCAGCCCGTCCAGGGCCGGGACAGGAGCACCCGGGTACCGCACGGTGATGTTCTCCAGGGTCACCGACGCCATCGGGCCACCGCCCGGAGCACCCCGGCCAGGCCGGCCGGACCGTCGATCCGGAACCGGGCCGCCGTCGGGCCCTCCCCGACCTTGATGCCGACGTCCGTGACCGGGTCGAGGCGGGCGAAGGCGTGCTCGTCGGTGACGTCGTCCCCGGCGAACAGGACCGCCTCGGCACCGCTGGTCCGGCGCAGCAGGTCCAGCCCTTGGCCCTTGTCCGCGCGCACCACGGAGACCTCGTAGACGTCCTTGCCGTGGCCGGGGTAGATCCCGTCCCGGCCCGCCAGCGCGGCCTCGGCCTCGGCCACCGCCCGGCGCTTGGCCTCCTCGGTCGCGGCCAGGCGCACCTGCAGCACCCGGCCGGCCGGCTTGTGCTCCACCCAGGAGTCCGGGTAGCGCGCCGCGATCTCCTCCAGCACGGTCCCGACGTCGGCCAGCGCCCTGCGCTGCGCCTCGTCCAGTTCCAGCGGGGGCGCGTCCGGCCCCAGGCGCCGCTCGGCCCCGTGGGATCCGATCAGCAGGGTCCGGTCCGGGGGAGTGGCCACGGTGATGAGGGAGTCCAGGGCCCGGCCGGAGACCAGGGCGGTGTGGACGCCGGGCAGCCCCGTCAGCGACTCCAGGGCCTCGGCGTTCGCCGGGACCGGCCGGGCGTCCTCGGCGCGGTCCACGAGCTCGGAGACCACACCGTCGAAGTCGAGGGCGACCAGCACCGTGTCCCGGGCGGCGAAGTCACGCAGGGCGCGCTCGAGGTCCGGGTCCAGGCCGTCAGTCATCGGCCAGCCGCAGCTGCTCGGCCCGTCGCGCCTGTTCGGCCTGTTCGGCGTGCTCGTCCTCGCGGCGCTCGCGGTCGTCGTCGGTGTCCATGAAGGCGCTCTGGACGGCGTCCTCCGGCCGGGGCCGGTGGCGCTTGGTCCGTCCGCCGAGGCGGTCGAGGAAGTCCCGGGACCACTTGGCGACGTCGTTCGTGAGGACCTGCTGGTGCATGGCCTCCATCCGCAGGCGGGCGTCCTGGGGGTCCATCTGGATGGCCTCCATGATGGCGTCCTTGAGGCCGTCGATGTCATGCGGGTTGACCAGCAGCGCGTCGCGGAGTTGGTCGGCGGCGCCGGCGAACTCGGACAGGACGAGGACACCGCCCCAGCCGCCGCGCACGGCGGCGTACTCCTTGGCCACGAGGTTCATGCCGTCCCTCAGCGCGGTGACCAGCATGACGTCGGCGGCCAGGTAGAGGGCCACCATCTCCTCCACGGGGTAGGAGTGGTGCAGGTAGCGGATCGCGGTGTGGCCCATGGTGTCGAAGGTCCCGTTGACCCGGCCCACGGACAGCTCGATCTCGTCCCGCAGTTCCCGGTAGGACTCCACGTTCTCCCGGGAGGGGCTGGCGACCTGGACCAGGCACGCCTGATCCACGGTGACCTGCGCGTCCTCCAGCAGCTCGGCGAAGGCCTTGATCCGGTGGCGGATGCCCTTCGTGTAGTCCAGTCGGTCCACGCCGAGCAGGATGGTCTGCGGGTTGCCCAGTTCCTCCCGGATCTGGCGGGACCGGGCCTGGATCTCGGGGTCCGCGGCCAGGGCGGTGACCGTCTCCGCGTCGATCGAGATGGGGAACGCCTCGGCTGCCACGGTGCGCGGGCCGCCGCCGAGGTCCTCCACGTCGAGCGAACCCGAGGTGAAGGTCTCACCCAGGATGCGCTCCACGGAGCGCTGGAAGTTCTCCACGTCCGAGGTGCGCTGGAAGCCGATGAGGTCCGCCCCGAGCAGTCCCTCCAGCACCGGGCGACGCCAGGGCAGCTGGGCGAAGATCTCCACCGGTGCGAACGGGATGTGATGGAAGTAGCCGATGCGCAGGTCCGGGCGCAGCCGCCGCAGCATCCGGGGGACCAGCTGCAACTGGTAGTCCTGCACCCAGACGGTCGCCCCCTCGGAGGCCGTCTGGGCGGCGGCCCGGGCGAATCGGGCGTTGACCTGCTGGTAGGTGTCCCACCACTGACGGTGGAACTCCGGGCGGGCGATCACGTCGTGGTAGATCGGCCACAGGGTGGCGTTGGAGAAGCCCGCGTAGTACTCCTCGATGTCCTGCTCCGACAGCGGGACGGGCACCAGGTGCATGCCGTCGTGGTCGAAGGGGTCGGTGGCCTGGTCCGCGTCCTCGGAGTCCTGGGGGGCGCCGTTCCAGCCGACCCAGGCGCCCTCCTCGCTGGCCATGATGGGGGCCAGCGCGGTCACCAGGCCGCCGGGGGAGCGTTGCCAGGTGGTGTTGCCCTCCTCATCCACCACCCGGTCGACCGCCAGCCGGTTGGAGACCACGACGAAGTCGTACTGTCCGGGGGCGGGCGGATCCCCGGCGGCCGGGTCGACGAACGGTACGGTGCCAGTGGGTATTCCGGTGTGCTGGGTGTCGCTCACGACGGACCTCCTCGTCCTCATCTGTGCCGCCCGCGCGGCACAGGCGACCGGGGCGCCGGACGGACCGACGGCCCTCGTCAAGCCTAGCCTCAGCCGGGGTGCGGCCGGGCCCGGAGCGCTCGGGGAGGGGGAACGGACGCCGGTGCCATCCGCCACGGGTTCCCAGGAAGGGCCGGTAGGCTGACCCCCGGCCCGGACGAGGTATCAGGGGGTACCGGCCGCCGGCACCGACCCACACCGCAGCCCCACCGACAGGCAGGACGATGGCTTCCAACGACAAGCAGACCAAGGCAGAACGACAGCAGAGTGCCCGTGAGAAGGCCCGCCGGATGCAGGAGGAGCAGCGGCGCCAGGAGAAGCGCCGGTCCCTCATGGTCCGCTGGGGCGTCGTCATCGGCGTCGTGGTGGTGGTCGCCGTGGTCGTGGGCGTCATCTTCATGAACTCGTCCCGGTCGATTCCCGACGCCGGCCCGGCGCCGACCGTCGCCAACGAGTACGGTGGCGTGGTGCTGACCTCGACCACCGAGCTGGCGCCCAGCGAGTTCGGCGGCGAGCAGGTGGACGCCGCGTCCGTCGAGGTGCCGGAGACGCCCACCCCGATGGAGACCGTGCCCGGCCTCGAGGAGCGCGGGGCCGGCGACCCGGCCCAGATCATCATCTACGCCGATGCGAACTGCGTGCACTGCGCCAGCTTCGAGGCCGAGAACGGCCAGCAGCTGAACGAGTGGCTGGACGCGGGTGAGGCCACCGTGGAGTACCGCCTGCTGGACTTCCTGGACAACCCGGCCACGGGCAATTACTCCTCGCGCGCCGCCAACGCCGCCCTGTGCGTGGCCGAGGGGTCGCCGGAGAACTACAACTCCTTCGTGGCCCAGGTGTTCGCGGCCTACACCGGTGAGGGCATGAGCGACGACGACCTCAAGTCCATGGCCTCCGGCCTGGGCGCGGACGTCAACGGCTGCATCGACGGCAACACCTACCGCCCCTTCGTCAAGTACACCGGGGCGACCGCCCGGGCGGACGGCGTGACCGGCACCCCGACCGTGTTCGTCAACGGCCAGAACTGGGCCGAATCCGCCCAGGAGGGCCAGTCCTTCACCGACTGGGCCCAGTCCGTGATGGAGAAGAAGTCCTGATCGGCTGAACCCCGGTGGAGACGGCCCGACACGGCCGATCCGCTACCCTTGAAGGGCCGGTCTCCGAGACGCCGTCGCGGCGCCTGGGAACCGGCCCTTCACGCCTCCTTAGCTCAGCTGGCCAGAGCACCTGTCTTGTAAACAGGGGGTCACCGGTTCGAATCCGGTAGGGGGCTCTCCACGGCGGATCCGGTGTGCGTTCTCCTGCTCGGACGGCCCGGTCACAGAGCGGTGATCGAACGCACCCAGGCGGCCTTCAACGGCACCGCGGTCCGGAACGCCTTCCCGGTGATGGTGGCCGTCTGGCCGGTGGCGGTGGTCGCGGTCAGCGTCAGTGGCGTGAGGTCCTGGCCGTGCTTGATCGACACCTTCACGATCTCCTTGACGCCGAAGGCCTTGGCGAGCTGTGCCTGGGTGATCGTGGCCGTCCAGGTGGCGTTCGGGTTGTTCGCCGATGCGGCCATCGAGAAGGGGTCCGGGCGGGCAGTCAGGTACGGCACCGCGGACGTCCACACGTCCTGGGAGTTGCGGGTGTGCCCGCCGTTGGCGGAGTGGTAGGTCGCATCAGCCACCGCCCCGCCGTACCACAGGCCCTTGGCCCTGATCGGGGTGCCGGCGGAGTTGCGGGTGACGGTGGCGTTCACCGCGTCCGTCCAGCGCCCGCCCCAGTGGGTCGTCGCGGAGCGTTCGTCCTCCTTGTCCCATCCGGTGAACTTCTGGGACCGCACCTCATCCCAGACATGGCAGTCGCAGGCGGTCTTCACCGAGCCCATGTTCCGCAGGGCGTAGGACCGGGAGGCGATGGCCTGGGACTGCAGGGCGGCCGCCGGCCAGGAGGAGGGCATCTCGGCCAGGCCGTAGAGGTACTCATCGGTCATCCGCAGCTCGTTGACGATGTTGAGCCTGCCACCGATGGCCGTGACGGTGAGGCTGCCGTGACGCAGCTCCAGGGTGCCGGTGGAGCCGTTGGCGTTCGGCACGCGCACGGTGGTGGGAGTGCCGGGCCACGGGCGGGTGCCGGGCCATTCGAGGGTGACGCGGGACGCGGTCTTCTTCGCGCCGTTGGGCAGGGTGGCAACGACACCACCGCCGGACACGGAGAGGGTCACCCTTCCGGTGCTGCTGGTGACAGGGACGTCCCCGGCGCGCACGCGCAACCAGCCGGTGGTCCCGGTGGTGGTCTTGGAGGTGATGGTGGAGGTGGTAGTCGAGGTCAGGTGGACCTTGATGTTCTCGGCGGCCCGATGCGCGGAGTCAGCCACCGTGGCCGGGTTGTAGTAGTAGTCCAGGATCTGGGTGGCCGTGGATCCCCCGGCGGCCATGGCCCGTGCCCCGTACTGGCTCATGCCGACGCCGTGCCCCCAGCCTGATCCGGTGACGGTGAACGATGCGGGGACCTTCACCGGGGCCGGGGCGGGGCTGGGAGGCGCCGCGTCCTCCGTCTCCCCGGCGATGCCGTGGATGATCTTGGCAATCTCCCCACGGGTGATGGCCTGGCCGGGACGGAAGGTGCCGTCGGCGTAGCCGGAGATGATCCCCTCGGAGGCGAACCAGGAGATCGCCGTGTGGACGGCGGACCCCGGCTTGACGTCGGGGAAGCTCCGGGCGGGCTTGGTGGTGGCCTTGGGCCGGATGACCCCGTAGATGACCTTCGCCGCCTCACCGCGGGTGATCTGCTGCTCGGGCCGGAACGTGCCGTCCGCGTAACCGGAGATGATCTTCCGGTCCTTCAGCCAGGCGATCGGGGTGTGGGACCAGTCGCGCTCCACGTCAGGGTACGGAGGGCGGGCCGGGGCGGTGAAGTCCGGGTCCGTCATCCGGTACATGAAGGCCGCGGTCTCGGCGCGGCTGATGGGCTTGGCGGTACCGAAGGTGCCGTCGGCGTACCCGGACGTGATGCCCTCACAGCTCATCCAGGTGATCGCCCGGTGGTACGTGCTACCGGGGCGGGCATCGCTGAAGGTCCTGCACGTCGCGGAACTGCCGGCGGTGGCGGTGCTCGTGGCAGCGGTCGCCGGCAGGGTGGTGGCCGGCAGGACGGTGAAGGTGATGGCCAGTGCGGCTGCGGCGGCAGCAGCGCGGACCACCCGAAGGCGGGTCGTCATCGGGGTGCGTCTCGTTTCGTGCGGGCGCGGGGGCCAGGAGTCCGGTGCGGTCGTGGCATCGCGCTGGCACGATGCCATGGCCTCGCGCCGGGGGCGGCCCCCGTGGCAGTGCAACGCTCAGCCGGGAACCCTATGCACGGAGTCGGGGCACGGCCGTCGCCCCGCCCAAGGCGTCATCCCTCCCGGGGTGTCACCCCTCCCGGGCCGTCACCCCGGGGGAGCGGGCGTCGTCAGGGGAAACCGAGCAGGCGCAGTCCGGCGGCGGCCACGGCCCCGGTGATGACCACCACGAGGAACGGGGCCCGGAGCGCCAGGGCGACCGCGGCCGCCACCACCGCGCCCAGCCGGGCATCGAGCAGCAGTCCCTGGCCGGCGGCCGCGGTGTTCATCACCACGAGCGCGGACAGCAGGCCGATGGTCACCGCATTGGCCGTGCGCAGCATCCTCGGGTCGTCCAGGAGCGTGGCGGGCACGAGGTATCCCACCAGCTTGGTGCCGAAGGCGACCGCGCTCGCCAGCACCACCCACGCCCACAGACTCACGGCGTCGCCTCCCTCGGCACGGGACGACCGTCCACCGGCCCGGCCTCGTGGCCGTTCTCCGGGGCCCGTCCGTTGCGCCCCCCGGGGCCGAACCAGCCCCACAGCCCCGCGACGGCACCGGCCACCAGGATCGGGATCCCGGCGGGCAGCATCGGCAGGGTGATCGTGGTGACGAGGGCCGTCACCGCTGCCAGCGCCCACGCGTCCCCGGTCTTCAACCGGGGCCACAGCAGGCCGAGCATCGCCGCGGCGGCAGCGCCGTCCAGCCCCCAGGCCTTCGGATCGCCCATCAGGTCCCCGGCGACGGCGCCGATCACCGTGAAGGCCACCCAGAGGATCCAGACCCCGGCCCCGGCCGTCCAGAACCCGATGCGCCGCCCGTGCGGATCGGTCTGGGCCATGGACGTGGCGGCGGACTCGTCAATGGTCAGGTGGGCTGCCAGCGGCTTCAGGGCCGGCCCGGGCCGCATCATGGCGTTCATCTGGATCCCGTAGACCGCGTTGCGGACCCCGAGCAGGCCGGCCGCTCCCGTGGCCGCGGCTCCTCCGCCTCCGCCGGCCAGCACCCCGACGAAGGCGAACTGCGAACCGCCGGTGAACATCAGCGCGCTCAGGGCGATCGTCTGCCAGACGCCCAGCCCCGCGGCGGCCCCCAGCGCCCCGAAGGAGATCCCGTAGAGGCCCGTGGCCACGGCCACCGAGGCGCCGGTCCGGAAGGCCGGGTGCCTGCCCAGCCGCGTCATCGAGTCCATGTCCTTCATCGTAGGCGCGGGCCGCCGACGCGATTTCCGGGTTGGTCCCCGGCTCTGCTAAGCTTTCATAGCTGTCAGCCCCTGCTGGGGAACCCGCTGGCGCGGCATTGGATCTTTAGCTCAGTTGGTTAGAGCGTTCGCTTCACACGCGAGAGGTCGCTGGTTCGAGTCCAGTAAGATCCACCATCCTGAAGGGCCCGGTTCGGGCCCTTCAGTCGTTAATGGGGACACTACAGTGTGCCGTGGGCCGCCCGTCCATCCCGGAACGGGGGCCCGGACCGGACGGGGACAGTACGGCGGACAGCACAGCGGGACAGCGGTGCGCAAGGCACTGCAACCGGTACTGACGGGACAGGAGGAGACAGCCGTGGACGACGAGACCAGGACGCGACCGGGACGCCGGAGCATCCAGGAACCGCCCGTGGAGCTGTCCCAGATCCCCGTCATCCGGCCCGCGGCGCAGACTCCCGCGGGAACGGCCTCCGGCGAGCCCGCTGCCTCCGGCCGTCCTGCCGCCGGGGAGAGCGCCCCCGCCACGAGCTCGATCACGGACTTCCCGCTGGGTCCGGCGGCCGAGGCCGCCGGCCACGTGCCGACCGGGCAGACCCCCACCGCCGCCCAGGCGCTCGCCCCGGTGACCGGTCCACGGTCCGACGGTGCCGCCCCCATCCCCGCCGACGGCGCCGACGTCGGGCCCGTCACCGACACCCCGATCACCGAGCCGCCCAGTTCCGCGCCGGTGCCGCAGTCGGTGCTGGCGCCCTCCGAGCCGGTCACCGGCGAGTCGCCGACCGTCCCGGTGACCCTGCCGGGGCCGAGGAAGCCGCGGTTGCGGTTCTCCGGCAGTTCGGCCATCCGGCGCATCATGTACTCGGAACCGTTGCCGACGCAGGCCCTGTCCATGGTGGACCGGATCGCCGGCAGCCCGTACGCCAACCCCTACCTGCGCACCACGCGGCTGGCGGACGCCGACGAGCGGGCCACCCTGGACTTCGCGCTGAAACTGGCGGAGACCCTCTTCCGCTTCGGCGCCGGTGCCCTCGAGGTGGAGACCTCGATCATCGTGGTGACCCAGGCCTTCGGCGTGCACGAGACCGAGGTGGACATCACCAACCAGTCGATCTCGCTGAACTACGCACCCGCCGGCAAGACGCCGTACACGCTGCAGCGCGTGGTGCGCTCCTGGTCACAGAACTACGCGGGGCTGGCGCTGATGCACCGGTTGGTGTCCGCGATCGCCGCCGGGGAGGTGGACCGGGACGAGGCCCAGCAGCGGCTGGCCGACATCCGGCACAAGCCCAAGCCGTTCCCGAAGTGGCTGAACACCTTGTCCGCTGGGCTGTTCGCGGCCACCTTCGTGCTGTTCATCGGCGGCGGCCTGGTCGGGGCGGGCGTGGCCCTGCTGTCCACCTCGTTGCTGATCACCGTGATGGACGTGATGGGCCGGGCCCGGATCCCGGAGTTCTTCGCCACGATGGCCGGTGGCTTCATCGCCACCGTGATCGCCCTGGTGCTCTTCGAGCTGGACGTGCCGCTGGGGCCGTCGCTGGTGGTGGCCGGCGGGATCATGCTCCTGCTGCCGTCGGGCCGCTTCGTCTCCGCCGTGCAGGACGCGATCAACGGTTTCCCCGTGACCGCCGCCGGCAGGTTCGTCTCCGCTGCCCTCATCTTCGCGGCGCTGATCGCGGGGATCATGTCCGCCGTCGTGTTCGCCAGCCTGATGGGCTTCGCGGAACTGGACGTGGACAACGCCAGCTCCTCGGCGTACCCGGTCTGGTTCATGGCCCTGCTGGTCTTCCTGGCGGCCGTCTGGGACTCGATCTTCGAACAGTCCGAATGGAAGCTGCTGCTGCCCACCGCGCTGGTGTCCCTGACCGGGTTCCTGGCCTACGCCGGAGCGGAGGCCCTCGGCGTGGGGCCCCGGTTGACCCCGGCCATCGCCGCCGTGGTCATCGGCGCCGTGGGCCGGTACGTGGCCCTGAGGATGGGCGCGCCCCAGCTCGTGGTGGCCGTGCCGGCCATCCTGTTCCTGCTGCCCGGACTGACGATCTTCCGGTCCATGTACGGCATCGCCATGGACAGCGGCGCCCTCGTGGACGGGCTCGTCGGACTGTTCAACGCCTCCGCCACCATCATGGCCATCGCCGCCGGCGTGGTCCTGGGCGACACCCTGGCCAGGCCGTTCACCACGGCCCTGCAGGCCAACGAACGACGCCGGATCGGCCGCCGCTGACCGGTCCGCACGGCGTGGCCAGGGTGGTCAGGATGGTCAGGGATGGTCGACCCGCCAGTCCACCGGCTCCGCGCCCCACTGCTCCAGCAGCTGGTTGGTGCGGCTGAACGGCCGCGAACCGAAGAACCCGCGCCGGGCCGAGAGCGGGGACGGGTGGGCCGACTCGATGATCCCCAGGGGGGCGTCCGCGGGCGCGTGCCGCTGCAGCACCGGCGCCATCTTCCGGGCGTCGGCGCCCCACAGGAGCGCCACCAACGGCGTGCCGCGTCCGGACAGGGCCTCCACGGCGGCCTCGGTCACCTGCTCCCATCCCAGTCCCCGGTGACTGCCCGGTTGGCCGGCGGCCACGGTCAGGACCCGGTTCAGCAGCAGTACGCCCTGCCCGGTCCAGGCGGTCAGGTCGCCGTGGGGAGCCGGGGGGATACCGAGGTCGTCGGACAGTTCCTGGTAGATGTTCACGAGTGACCGCGGCAGCGGGGACACGTGGCGGTCCACGGCGAAGCTCATCCCGATCGGGTGCCCCGGCGTGGGATAGGGGTCCTGGCCCAGGATCAGCACCCGGACCTCGTCAAAGGGCTGCCGGAAGGCCCGCAGGATGTTCTCCGGGGCGGGGAGGACATGCTCCCCGTCGGCCCGCCGGGCCTTGACCTCACGCCCGACGGCGTCCAGGGCCTCCTGCTGGGGCGCCAGGGCGCGCTCCCATCCGGGATCCAGTGGTTCGAGCAGTCTCATCGGTGCAGACTACCGAATGACACCGGTGTAGTTCGGCGGAGTAGACTGTGGAGTACTCCGTCCAGCGCCGTGAGTGCCTGAACAGATGCGCGGCGGGGGACCACTTCCCGGAAGGACCTTCCCATGACTGCAGCTGACCCCGTCCCCTCGGAGCGCGAGGACGATCCGCGCGCTGACCGGGGGCAGGACGACGGGCTGGAGGGCCCGAGCGGGCAGGAGCCCGGAGCGTCGCCGTCGGGACTGTCCGAGCGGGAGCGGGACATCCTGGACTTCGAGGACCAGTGGTGGAAGTACGGCGGGGCGAAGGACCAGGCGATCCGCGACCGGTTCTCCATCTCGGCCACCACGTACTACCAGGTGCTCAACGGCCTGCTCGACCGGCAGGAGGCCTTGGCCCACAAGCCGATGCTCGTCAAGAGATTGCGTAGACTACGGACGACTCGCCACCGGGCCCGCAGCGCCAGGCGGCAGGAGGCCTGAGCGCCACGGTCATGGGGCCGTGGCCACGTCTGCGGCAGCCACCACGGCGCCGCCCGGTGCCGAAGATCTGGTGATGATGGTCCATGACTGAGTACCCGCGCGATCAATTCGATGACGTGCCCGAATACCGCAACCGCAAGGGCAGTCATCGGGCCGTGGCGGAGCCGTCCGGCGGCACCGGCCCGTCCGGGCTGACCTGGATCTCGCTCGCCGCCGCCCTGGCCCTGGTCATCGGGGCGTTCTCGTACTTCATCCTGCCCACGTTGCGGGTCGGTGAGACCGCCCGGCCCGGTGCCGCGGAGGCCTCGGCGGCGGTGTCCGGCTCCGCGACGCCGGGACAGGGAAACTCGGCGGGGACGGCGGCGACGGCGGGGGCCGGTTCCGGGGCGGGGACCGCCGGCCCATCGGCCGCCGGTACGGCCACGCCGGCGACGTCGTCCGCGTCACCGACCGGGTCGCTGAAACCGGCCAGCACGCCGGAGGCGACGAAGACCCCGCAGCCCACGAAGACCCCGGAACCCACGCCCACTCCCACGGAGACCGAGGAGCCGGAGACGGTCGACTACTCCTTCCCGGTGGAGGTCTACAACGCCTCCCGCGTCAACGGACTGGCCGGCCGGGTCGGCGGAACGCTCTCCGGTTCCGGGTTCACGGTGGCCACCGCCGGGAACTGGTCGGGATACCCGGTGTCCTCCTCCGCGGTCTTCTACTCCTCGAACGCGGTCACCGCCCAGGCGGTCGCGGCCCGTCTCGGACTGCCGGCCGTCTACGACGGAAGGGTGCCGGGCATCGCCGTGGTGGTCACCGCGTCCTATGCCGGCTGACGTTCCAGCTCGCCGCCGCGATCCTGACGCGGATTCCCCTGCGCGCTGAACAACCGTCTCGAGCCCCTCCCGATGTTTGCACTCGGGTGGGTCGAGTGCTAAATATGGACTAGCACTCAGTGGTTCGGACTGCCAAGGCCCGCAGGCATGCGGGTGGTCCGTGCCACGAGTTTGACCTGAACGTGGTGAGGCCCGGCCCAGGGCCGTCCGTCGCGGGCACTGCACAGGTCGGTTGAACACTGCCAAGCAACGCCAAGGTCCAGAAAGGACAGTGCACACATGGCCAAGACCATTGCATTCGACGAAGAGGCGCGCCGCGGCCTGGAGAAGGGCCTGAACACCCTTGCCGACGCCGTCAAGGTGACCCTCGGCCCCCGCGGCCGCAACGTGGTGCTGGAGAAGAAGTGGGGCGCGCCCACCATCACCAACGACGGTGTCTCCATCGCCAAGGAGATCGAGCTCGAGGATCCCTACGAGAAGATCGGCGCCGAGCTCGTCAAGGAGGTCGCCAAGAAGACCGACGACGTCGCCGGCGACGGCACCACCACCGCCACCGTGCTGGCCCAGGCCCTGGTCAAGGAAGGCCTGCGCAACGTGGCCGCCGGTGCTGATCCGCTGTCCCTGAAGCGCGGCATCGAGAAGGCCGTGGAGGCCGTCACGACCGAGCTCATCGCCTCCGCCAAGGAGATCGAGACCAAGGAGCAGATCGCCGCCACCGCGTCGATCTCCGCCGCCGACCCGCAGATCGGTGCCCTGATCGCCGAGGCCCTGGACAAGGTCGGCAAGGAGGGCGTCGTCACCGTCGAGGAGTCCCAGACCTTCGGCCTGGAGCTCGAGCTCACCGAGGGCATGCGCTTCGACAAGGGCTACATCTCCGGCTACTTCGTCACCGACGCAGAGCGCCAGGAGACCGTGCTGGAGGATCCGTACATCCTCATCGTCAACTCCAAGATCTCCAACGTGAAGGACATGGTGTCCCTGCTGGAGAAGGTCATGCAGTCCGGCAAGCCGCTGCTGATCATCGCCGAGGACGTCGAGGGCGAGGCCCTGGCCACCCTGGTGGTCAACAAGATCCGCGGCACCTTCAAGTCCGTGGCCGTCAAGGCCCCGGGCTTCGGTGACCGCCGCAAGGCCATGCTGGCGGACATCGCCATCCTCACCGGTGGCCAGGTCATCTCCGAGGAGGTCGGCCTCAAGCTGGAGAACGCCACCCTGGACCTGCTGGGCACCGCCCGCAAGGTCGTCGTCACCAAGGACGAGACCACCATCGTCGAGGGTGCCGGCGACGCCGAGGAGATCGCCGGACGGGTCAGCCAGATCCGCGCGGAGATCGAGAACACCGATTCCGACTACGACCGCGAGAAGCTGCAGGAGCGCCTGGCCAAGCTGGCCGGCGGCGTGGCCGTCATCAAGGCCGGTGCCGCCACCGAGGTGGAGCTCAAGGAGCGCAAGCACCGCATCGAGGACGCCGTGCGCAACGCCAAGGCTGCCGTGGAGGAGGGCATCGTCGCCGGCGGTGGCGTCGCCCTGATCCAGGCCGGCACCAAGGCCTTCGACTCGCTGTCCCTCGAGGGCGACGAGGCCACCGGTGCCAACATCGTCAAGGTCGCCATTGAGGCCCCGATGAAGCAGATCGCCTACAACGCCGGCCTGGAGCCGGGCGTGGTGGCAGCCAAGGTCAAGGGCCTGGCCGCCGGCCACGGCCTGAACGCCGCCACCGGCGAGTACGAGGACCTGCTGGCTGCCGGCATCAACGACCCGGTCAAGGTGACCCGCTCTGCCCTGCAGAACGCCGCCTCGATCGCCGGCCTGTTCCTGACCACCGAGGCCGTCGTGGCCGACAAGCCCGAGCCGGCCGCTGCCATGCCGGGTGGCGACGACATGGGTGGCATGGGTGGCATGGGCGGCATGATGTGATGACCTGCTCCTAGCAGGCATCGCCGGCCGTCCGGGCGGGACTGATCCCGCACCGCACGCCAGTGACGACGAAGGCCCGGTTCCCGGTTTGTCTCCCGGGGGCCGGGCCTTCTCGTGTCCTGGCGCATCGCTGGACGGGCAATGGGTGCAGGGTGCGGGGTGCGGGTGCAGACAAGGCTCGCCGAACGGCGAGCACCGGGGCCTCGGGTGCCGGCACGGCGAACCGGGCCGGCGGGCGCCGGGACCGGGGCCGGGGTGCCCACGCCGGGCGCCGTGGCCGGTTCCGGCCCGTCAGCGGCGGAACCACCACCGGGAGGTCGGGTGCAACTCCGCAGAGAGGTTGTGGCGGGCCGCCCCGTCCCACATCCGGCGGCCCGTCTCGGTCCGGTACAGCGGGTCGGCGTCCAGCAGGGACTGCACGACGGCGGCCCGGCCGGCGGCGAAGACATCGTCCGGGACGTGCGCGAAGTCCAGCCGGACGGCGGCCAGGTACCGCGCGTAGTCGCCGCGACCCCGGCCCAGCACCTCCAGGTCCGCGTCACTGAGCACGGCGCCGGAGCGGTCGTCGGGATCCGGGGCATGGGTGGTGGTGAGCCGGACCAGGCGGGCCGTCTCCGCGACCTCCGGGTCCGGCAGGCCGAGGTCCGACAGCACGGTCTCCGCCAGCACCGCGGAGTCCTCCTCGTCCTGTCCGGGCGGCCGGGCGGGGTCGCCACGGTAGACCGCGTCGTGGAACCAGGCGGCCAGCTTGACGGCCCGGTCCCAGCGACCGCAGTCCTCTCCGTGGCGCAGCAGCAGGTCGACACTCTTCAGCACGGCCAGGAGGTGCGAACGGTCGTGGTAGTGACGGTGGGGTTCGGACCACCGGGCCAGCAGGTCTGCCACCACGGGTTCCCGCTCGAGGGGGGAGTGGCCGGGCAGCAACCGGTTGAACCGCTGGGTGAGGATCTTGTCCAGCTTGCCAGGCCTGTGACTGGCCGGGATGCGCAGTCCGGAGGCGACCAGGCGTCGGACGAGTTCGGCACCGCTGACCTCCTCCGCGCCCTGCGCCACCAGGTCCAGGTATCGCTCGACGGGGACGTCATAGTGGTCCCCGTCGAAGGCGCGGCGGGGGATCCCGGCCTCCTCGGCGAAGGCGTGCAGTTCCGCCAGGGAGTGGTCCGAGACCAGGTGGGAGAACACGGTGCCGTGGGCGGGCCACCGTGCCGGATCGATCAGCACGGCCATGGTCCCCATCCTAGGTTTCAGCCGGGTTGCTGGAGGTGGATTGCCGTCACACCTCCACCAACCCGACCGTCAGCAGGGGCTGGCGGTCAGCCGCGGAACATCGAGGCGTTCGCGGTCTCGGCGTCCAGGTACTGCTGGGCCGCATGGGTCATGGCCCCGCGGATGGACACCAGCGACTCCTCGACGCGGGCCTGGGTGGCCCGCCACTCGGTCAGGACGGTCTGGAAGTTGTTCGAGGCCTGGCCGCGCCAGGTGTCCTGAAGCTGGCGCAGGTTGGCCTCCATCGCGTTGACCTCGGACTGCAGCCGGCCGATGGAGCCCTCCACGGCCTGGCTCTTGGCCATCAGGTCTTCGGTGTCGATCTGGACGAGCGCCATGTTCACTCCTGTGGGTGAGGGATCTGGATGCCGGTCCGGTCGCCGTGAGGCGGTCGAACCGACCGGGCCGGTGTGCTCCGGCTCCCTCCCCACGCTAGGAGTCCCGTCGGGCGCAGCCTGGTTGGGCCTGGGCGCCCGGTGATCGGTATCGGCAGGATGGTGAGCCGCACGACGGCTGCAGCCGGCTCGTGCTGCAACGCCTGGTCAACGGTGCGGCCGGCGACGGGCTGACGATCAAGGCCGCCATCGAAATCGAATGGGTGGTCTCGGCGGGCGACGGCGATGACTTCGTCTCGGCGGTAGTCGGTCCCGCTTACGGCATGACTCGGCTGGTCGGGGTGTCGGACTACGTCCGCGACGTCATCGACGCACTCAGTGCGGCGCGGATCCGTGTGGAGCAGTTCCATCCTGAGTACGCCGCGGGGCAGCTCGAGGTGTCGGTTGCGGCCGAGTCGCCGGTTGACGCCGCAGACACCGCGGTGCTGGTACGCAGCACCATCCGCGCGGTTGGTCGGCGTTACAACTACCGCACCTCCTTCTCTCCCAAGGTCGAGGCCGAGGGTGTCGGCAACGGCGGTCACGTGCACCTCAGCGTCTGGCGGGACGGACGGAATCTGATGGCCGGCGGGGACCGGCCGTACGGGCTGACTCCGGTCGGTGATGCCTTCGTCGCCGGCATTCTGAATCGGCTGCCGGCGCTGCTCGCCATCGGAGCTCCCTCGGTTGCCTCGTATCTGCGGTTGGTGCCCTCACACTGGGCAGGGGTGTACGCCTGCTGGGGCCTGGAGAACCGGGAGGCCGCACTGCGCATGATCACCGGTTCGGTGGGTAGCGGCGGTTGGGCGGCCAACATCGAGGTGAAGTGCGTGGACCTGACGGCCAACCCTTATCTGCTCCTGGCTGGGCTGCTCATAGCGGGGTTCGATGGAGTCGCCTCTGAAGCGCAGCTGCCTGAGCCGGTAGATGTGGATCCGGCTGTACTGGCACCGGAAGAGCTGAATCGGCGCGGCATCCGGCGGCTGCCCACAAATCTGCGTGAATCCACCGATGCGCTGGCTGCGGATGCGGTGCTACGGGAGGCTTTAGGGTCGGCGCTGATCGACTCGGTGCTCGCCGTCCGTGAATCGGAGATCGCACAGTTCGCCGAGGCCTCGGCCGAGGAGGTTGTCCGGGCCTTCCGCTGGACGCACTGAGTCCGGGAAGACGGTCCTGGGTTCTCAGCGGGCGAAAGGGGCTCGGGCGGCGAAGGCCTCGTCCGAGGTCCAGAGTATTGCCAACTCACGCTGAGCGGTCAACCATGCTCGCATGAGCCAGTTGCTGAACCTCTTCCCGCCAGGCAGCGCCACCGATGCCGACGGCATGTTGGTCATCGGTGGTTGCCGCGTCGACGATCTTGCGGCCGAGTTCGGGACGCCGGTGCTGGTGGTCGCCGAGGATGCGCTGCGCGATCGCGCGCGCGAATACGCCGCTGAACTGACCAGCCGATGGTCCAACTCGCGTGTGGTGTTCGCCTCCAAGGCATTCCCGTGCACCGCTGTCCAGCGCGTCATGGTGCAGGAGGGACTCGGACTCGACGTCGCCGGCGGCGGTGAGATCCTGACCGCACTCAAGGCCGGCGTCGATCCGGCGCTCATCGTGTTGCACGGTAACGCCAAAACCACCGAAGAGATCACCATGGCAGTCGAGAACGGCATCGGTCTGGTGGTGGTTGACGGCCCGGACGATGTCGATCGGCTAGAGGCGATCGTGCCGGCGGGAAGGACCCAGGATGTCTTGGTTCGGATCATTCCCGGCGTCACCGCCGATACCCACGCCCACGTATTGACCGGTCATGAGGGATCCAAGTTCGGCTTGGCACCGGCCGCCGCGAGTGATCTCATCAGGCGCATCGAACACAGTTCACGGGTGCGCATGCGAGGCGTCCACGCCCACGTCGGCTCACAGATTCTTCAGGCCCAGCCCCTGGCGGAGGCCGTCGCACCCCTTGCCGCCCTTGGGGAGTTCGATATCTACGACCTCGGCGGTGGTCTTGGCGCTCGCTACACGTGGGCCGACCAGCCGCCCACCGTCGCGGAGTATCTGGACGTATTGATTGGAGCGGGACGGGAGCACCTGCCGCCGCACGCACAGATCATCATCGAACCGGGCCGCAGCATGGTGGCGACCACAGCGGCGACTATTTATCGAGTGGTCACCGTCAAGCGCGGGCAGACGACGTTCGTTGCGGTCGACGGCGGCATGGGCGACAACCTCGAGGTGGCGCTTTTTGATCAGCGCTTCGAGGCCGGAATCGCGAGCCGGCTGGACGCCACTGAGGGCGAGACCGTCACCGTCGTCGGTCGGCACTGTGAGAGCGGCGACATCCTGGTCGACGATGTGCCGCTCAACGCCCCCCGAGTCGATGATCTTCTGGCAGTGCCCGCCACAGGTGCATATTGCTACACAATGTCCAACAACTACAACGGAAATCGACGCATCCCTGTTGCGTTCGTTGCGTCTGGAACGCCAACTCTTGTCGTGCGTCGAGAGACGTGGGATGATCTTGCCGCACGTGATGTCTCATGAGCGCCAGACTTCCTTTCGGGGGTGGCGCCCATCTGGGGTCGGCTCATCGGAGAAGGTGGGAG
>JAPFFX010000073.1 GCA_026645375.1 Citricoccus sp. WCRC_4
CCGGAGGTCACCGACGCCCTGCGCCTGGTGCGCCTGCCGTACCACCTCTCCGCGGTCTCCCAGGCCACGGCCAATGCCGCGCTGCAGCACTACGACGTGCTGCTCAAGAACGTCGAGGACATCAAGGCCCAGCGCGACCGGATCGTGGACGGGCTGCGCGATCTCGGCCTTGACCCCGCCGTCTCGGACTCCAACTTCGTGTTCTTCGGCGGACTGGCCGACTCCCACGCGGTATGGCAGGGCCTGCTCGAGCGCGGGGTCCTGGTGCGCGACGTCGGCATCCCGCACCACCTGCGCGTCACCGCCGGTACCGAGGCGGAGACCACGGCGTTCCTCACCGCCCTGCGGGAGGTCCTCGCCGGGGTGCCCGCCACGACGCCCGGCCAGTGACCGGCCCGGTAGACTGGACCACCGGATCCCCCCAACAGCAAGGAGCTGACAGAGCATGGGCGCAGAGCTGATCTCCGGCCGGAAGGCGCGGATGCAGCGCACCACCAGCGAGTCCGACGTCTACGTCGAGATGGACCTGGACGGAACCGGCACCTCGGAGATCTCCACCTCCGTGCCGTTCTATGACCACATGCTCACCGCACTGTCCAAGCACTCGCAGATCGACCTGACGGTCCGCGCCACCGGGGACACCCACATCGACGTCCACCACACCGTCGAGGACGTGGCCATCACCCTCGGCGAGGTGCTCAGGACGGCGCTCGGTGACAAGAGGGGCATCCGCCGCTTCGGCGAGGCCTCGGTGCCGCTGGACGAGGCCCTGGCGCGCGCCGTCGTGGACGTGTCCGGCCGCCCGTACCTGGTGCACGAGGGCGAGCCCGAGGGGCAGCAGTACCACCTGATCGGCGGGCACTTCACCGGGTCCATGACCCGGCACGTGTTCGAGTCGATCACCTACCACGCCTCCATCTGCCTGCACATGGACCTGGTCCGCGGGCGGGACCCGCACCACATCGTGGAGGCCCAGTTCAAGGCCTTCGCCCGCGCCCTGCGGGCCGCGGTCGAGGACGATCCCCGGGTCACCGGGGTGCCCTCCACCAAGGGCGCCCTCTGATGGCGGGCGTCTCCGGCACCGCCCGTCCCACCGTCGCCGTCCTGGACTACGGCTCCGGCAACACCCACTCCGCCGTGCGCGCCCTGCAGCGCGCCGGGGCGGACGCACGACTGACCGCGGACGCGGATGCCGTGATGAACGCCGACGGGCTCGTGGTCCCCGGCGTGGGTGCGTTCCAGTCCGTCATGGCGGCACTCAAGGACCTCGGTGCGACCCGGTGGATCGGCCGGCGCGTGGCCGGGGGCCGGCCCGTGCTGGGCATCTGCGTGGGTCACCAGATCCTCTTCGACGCCGGCGTGGAGCACGGCGTGCGCACCGAGGGCATGGCCGAGTGGCCCGGCGTGGTCGAGGCCCTGCCGGCGCCGATCGTCCCCCACATGGGCTGGAACACGGTGCGCCCGGCCGAGGGCTCCGAACTGTTCCGGGGCATCGAGGACGAGCGCTTCTACTTCGTGCACTCCTACGGCGTCCTGAAGTGGGAGTTCGACCAGGCCCACGAGAAGATCGCCCCGCCCAGGGTGACCTGGGCGAACCATGGTGGGGACTTCATCGCCGCCGTGGAGAACGGCCCGCTCGCCGCCACCCAGTTCCACCCCGAGAAGTCCGGGGACGCCGGTATGCAACTGCTGGCCAACTGGCTCGGAACCCTCTGATGCCCTTCTGGTCCACCCTGCTCATCGCCCTGGGCGGGCTGCTGATCGGCGGCGCCTGGTCGCTGCGGCAGCAGAAGGCGCCCGCGTGGCTGCAGGTCGGCTTCCTCGTGTGCGCCGTGCTGGCGATCATCGCCGGCTTCGTCACCGCCTCGTCCTAGACCACCTCGTCCGATCGAACCGAGAGGAACCCCCTCATGAGCCAGACCCCGCAGAGCGCACCGGCGCTGGAACTGCTGCCCGCCGTCGACGTCCAGGACGGCCAGGCCGTGCGCCTCGTCCAGGGCGAGGCCGGCTCCGCCACCTCCTACGGTGACCCGCTCGAGGCCGCCCTGGCCTGGCAGAAGGCCGGCGCCGAGTGGATCCACCTGGTGGACCTGGACGCCGCATTCGGCCGCGGGGACAACCGCGACGTGATGTCCCGCGTGGTGGACGAGCTCGGCGTGAAGGTCGAGCTCTCGGGCGGTATCCGGGACGATGCCTCGCTGGAGAACGCCCTGGCGATGGGGGCCACGCGCGTGAACCTCGGCACCGCCGCCCTGGAGGACCCGGAGTGGACCGCGCGGGTCATCGAGCGGTTCGGCGACCAGGTGGCCGTCGGCCTGGACGTGCGCGGCACCACCCTGGCCGCCCGCGGCTGGACCAAGGAGGGCGGTGACCTCTGGGAGGTGCTCGACCGCCTCGAGCAGGCCGGTTGCGCCCGCTACGTGGTCACGGACGTCACCAAGGACGGCACGCTCAAGGGCCCGAACACCGAACTGCTGGCCGAGGTGTGCACCAGGACCCGCAAGCCCGTGGTGGCCTCCGGTGGCATCTCCTCGCTGGAGGACGTCGCCGCGCTGTACGCCATGGTCGGCCAGGGCGTGGAGGGCGCCATCATGGGCAAGGCCCTGTACGCCGGCCGGTTCACCCTGCAGCAGGCCCTGCTCGTGGCCCGCGGCGTGAACGTGGAGGACGCCGTGAAGCAGGCCCCCACCCGGTGACCGGACAGGACCGGGAGCGCCACCTGCCCGGGCACATCGAGGCGGCCATCCGGCGGAACCTGGAGCGCCAGCACCGGGACGACGCCGGCCGCCCGGCGGACTCCGCGGGCGTCGCCTGGGAGGGCCGGGACCTGGGCGGGGCCGGTATCGACGGCTCGGCCAACCCGCTGCACGCCTTCGACACCGACGACGGCACCGCGGACCCCGCCTGGGGCCCGGTCCTGGACCGGCTGGCGGCCGGTCAGGCCGGCGAGGCCGAGGTCGTGGACGCCCTGTCCCGCATGCGGGTCTTCGCCGCCGTGCTGCCCACCGTGGCCGAGCATGACGACCACGGCGGGAACGGGCCGCAGGGGGACAAGGAGGCGGACGTCGCGCTCGTGACGCTCAAGGCCCCCGACGGCCGGGCGGCCCTGCCCGTGTTCACCCACGTCCCGGCGCTGACCGCCTGGCATCCGGACGCGCGGCCGGTGGCGACCTGGATGCCGCGGGCCTGCCTGTCCGCGGTGGACGAGGGCGCAGAACTGGTCGTCGTGGACCCGGCCGCCGAGCGCACGTTCGTGGTGCGCCGCCCGGCCGTGTGGGCACTGGCCCAGCAGCGGGCCTGGATCCCGTCCTACCAGGACACCGAGCTGGCCGAGGACCTGGCGTCCGTGGTGGACCTGGTCCCCGGACTGGCCAGGATCGCGCTGACGCCCGGGGCCGGGGTGGTCTCCCGGACCGCCTCCGGTTCCGTGCTGCCCGGTGGGGGCTCCGGACCGGAACTGCGACTGGTGGCCTACCCGGACCCCGCGCTCACAGCCTCCGGCGACGAGGCCGCGCTGCGGCTCATGGCCGCCACCCTGCAGCAGGTGCTCGGTGAGGTGCCGGCCCTGGCCGAGCGGGCCGACTCCGTGGAGATCACGGTCAGCCGGTAGTCCCCGGCCTCCTACGGGGCCTGCTCGCCGTCCTCCAGGGCACGGCCCAGCCGGGAGAACACCCGCAACAGCGTCTCGGTCTCCGCCTCGTCGAGCCGGTCCATGAACAGGTCCTTCACCTGCCGCGCGTGCAGGGTCGAGGCCTTGCGGAACAGGCGCCGGCCGGCGTCGGTGATCACGGCCTCCGACCCGCGGCCGTCCTCCACGCAGGCACGACGCTCCACGAGCCCGCGCTTCTCCAGGATCTTGACCTGATAGGTCACCCGGGAGGGTGAGAACACCATCAGGCTGGCCAGCTCGCCCATGCGCAGGTGCCCGCCCGGGGCCTCGGTGAGCAACAGCAGCAGGTTGTAGTCGGCCAGGTGCAGGTCCGCGTCCGCCTTCAGGCTTCGCTCGAGCCGGTCCTGCAGCAGTGCGGTCGCCTCGAAGTAGGCGCGCCAGGCCTGACGGGAGGTGTCCGTCGGCCGCCGGGCCGGGACCGCGCTGCGGGACCAGGAGCCGGTGTCACTCTCCGCGGAGGAGCTGGTCAAAGGGGATCACCTCCAGGGGCGTGGGCGCACCGGGTGTCCGGCGCGGGCGGGCGGGGAGACGTCCGACCACCGAGGCCAGGTCCGCCCCGGCCGCGGCGATGCGGGTCTGCAGCGGCGTGGTGCGGGTGGAGGCCTGGCCGCCCTCGACCTCGCCCCAGTCGTCCGAGGCGGCGAAGATCCCCGAGGAGAGCACCTTGGTGCGCAGGTAGCTGAACAGCGGGCGCATCGCCGTGTCGATCATCAGCGAGTGCCGCGGCGTGCCGCCGGTCGCGCCGAGCAGCACCGGGACCTCCCGGATGGCGTCGTCCTCCACGAGATCCCAGAAGGACTTGAACAGCCCTGAGTAACTGGCCTTGAAAGTGGGGGAGACGGCGATGATGCCGTCGGCCTGGGCCACCTCGTCCAGGGCCTCCTGCAGCGCCTCGGACCGGGACGGGTTGGCCATCGCCTCGGCAATGTCGGTGGCCAGCAGGCGCAGCTCCACCACGTGCACCTCCGGGACGATCCCCTCGGCGGAGAGACGGTCCGAGGCGGCGGCGGCCAGCCGGTCGGCCAGCTGACGGGACGACGACGGGTCGCCCAGCCCGCCGGAGACCACCACCAGGTGCCGGGACCGCGGGGTGAACGGGTCGGTGGACTCGG
>JAPFFX010000094.1 GCA_026645375.1 Citricoccus sp. WCRC_4
CACGTTGAGGGCGTCGCACTGGCGGACCAGTTCGCTACGGTCCGGTGGTACGTCCAGGGCGCGGGGTGGCAGGCCCGCGACGATGATCTGCAGTGCGTTCCGGCGGGCCGGGGCGGCCTGCTCGGTCGACACCTCCATGCCGGCCTGGGCGGGATAACTGCAGGCCGGGACCAGCCCATGACCATCCACCGCGACGAGGCAGGTGCGGCACGAGGCCACCGGGGTGAGCCGGTCATCGTGGCAGAGCGTCGGAATGGTTGTGCCGAGCGCCCGGACCGCGTCGAGCAGGGTCGACCCGGCAGGAACGTCCACGACGGTCCCGTCCACGGACAGCCGGATCACGTCCACTCCCGGAGGCCGTAGACACGGGCGAGACTGCGCACGGCGGCGGGGACGCGGCGACCGAAGGCGCAGAGGCTGGCCTCGGACATGGTCTCCAAGACCTGGGCCCGTGCCGACTGTCTGGCCTCCACGACGGGCTCTGCGGTGAGCAGTCCGCCCAGGCGGCTGCCCACGCGGCAGGGCGAGCACTGGCCGCAGCTCTCGGTCTCGGCGAAGGCCCAGAGGTTGGCGAGCACCTGTTCGCCGGTGAGCCGCTCGTCGAAGGCCACGATGCCTGCGTGGCCAAGGGCTGCACCACGCTCGGCCAGCGAGGCCTCCGTCAGCGGTGTGTCGAGTTCCTCCGGGGACAGGAATCCCCCCAGCGGACCACCGACCTGCAGCGCCCGCAACACCGCTCCCTCCCGCAGTCCCCCGCCGAGGTCCTCGACCACCCGCCGCAGGGAGGTGCCGGGCTCGACTTCGTAGGCACCCGGACGGGCGAACCGTTCGGAGAGGCACACGACCAGGGTGCCCGACTGCTCCGGCGTGCCCATGGCGGCATAGTCGGCGCCACCGTGCTGGACGATCCAGGGCACCGCCGCGAGCGTCTCGACGTTGTTGACCACCGTGGGCCGGCCGAAGAGTCCCCGTTCCACCGGGTACGGCGGCCGTGGGCGCACGACCCCCCGCAGCCCCTCGAGCCCGTTCAGCAGCGCGGTCTCCTCACCGGATACATAGGACCCGGCGCCGACGGCGACGCGGACGTGAAGGTCCACGCCACTGCCGTGGACGTTGGGGCCGAGGTGGCCGGCGGCCTCGGCCTCGGCCAGCGCAGTGCGCAGGCTCACGGCGGCACGCGGGTACTCGGATCGGACGAACACGATCCCGGTGGCCGCGCCGGTCGCGAAACAGGCCAGGGCCAGTCCCTCGAGCAGCCGGTGTGGGTCTCCTTCCATCAGCAGGCGGTCGACGTATGAACCGGGGTCGCCCTCGTCCCCGTTGGCCACCACGACGCGCGGGCCCGGCTGGGCGCGGGCGGCCTGCCACTTGCGTGCCGTGCTGAAGCCGGCTCCGCCGCGCCCGGTCAGGCCGGCGGCCGCGACCTCGCCCAGCACGGCGTCCGGGGATCCCGTGGAGACCATGGTGGGCCAGGTCGCCCAGGACTCGACCGCGCCCACCAGTCCCGCCGTCACCACCGGCGTCCGGCTGCGACAGTGGACCTCCGCCACAGGATCATGACGAGGAGACAGGCCCTGCAGCTGAGCCGATACATCGGATCCGGCGCATGGCGCGTCGCCGTCGAGGGCCGCCGGACCGCCGTAGCAGTAGCCGAGGCACCGAACCTCCTGGATCGATACCGAGCCGTCCGCACTGCGCGAGCCCACCGCCACGCCCAGGCCCGCCTCCACCTCGGCCACGTGCTTCCCACCGCTGGCGGCGCGACAGGCGGCGGCACCACAGACGCGGACATGACGTGGGGCCCGTGGCACGGAGTAGTCCGCGTAGAACGTGGCCGGCCCCCGGGCGGCCGCTGCGGGCACGCGGAGCTCTGCGGCGGCCCGTACCGGATCGGCACCGTCCCGGAGCAGGTCCGTCACGGCGTCCAGCGGCCGGTCGAATCTCTGCGCGTACCGGGCGAACGGACTGCGGTCGACAGGGGCCGGCTCCTCGTCTGCTGGCCGGTCCTCCGGGGCCGGTCGAGGCGTGACCATGGCGTCATCATCCCAGCCCGCGGCGGACGAGACCAGAGCCGGTGGATGACGTGCTGGGCACCCGGGCAGCGGACGTCGAGGGCCGGGCAACCGGGGTGTCCCGAATCTGTCCCGGCCGGGGCGACCCTTCCTACAGTGGCCCCATGGGAACGCCAGGAACCCGGGTACTGCGCGGCCGGCGCGGTGACACGCTGCGGGTGTGGTGGGACGCCCGCCGAGCACATCAGCAGGGAACGGAGGCGATACGTGCCCGCCAGCGGGACCGGCTGGCCGAGCTCGTTGCCTTCGCGCGGGAGCACTCCGCCTACTATCGGCGGCTTTACCGGGGTCTGCCTGAGACCGTCGAGGACGTCACCAGGTTGCCGGTGTCGAACAAGGCCGGGCTGATGCGGCATTTCGATGAGGTGACCACGGACCCGGTGGTCACCCGCCTGGCAGTGGAGGCCTTCGTGGCGGACCCCACCCGGATCGGGGAGCGATTCCTCGGCAAGTACCTCGTGGCCACCACGGCCGGGACCACCGGCACCCGGGGGATCTTCGTGCTGGACGACCGCTACTGGGCCGCGACCTCGGGATTGATGGCCCAACTGACCCAGGACTGGCTGTCAGTGCGCCAGGTGCTGAGCCTGATGATCCACGGAGGGCGGTTCGCGGGGGTCGTCGCCACCGGCGGGCACTTCCTGTCCGTGGCGGCCAGCACCCGTGAGCAGCGGGAGAGACCCAGACGCCACCGGGGACTGAGGATACTGTCCATCCACCGTCCCCTGCCCGAGGTGGTGGCCGAACTCAACGCGTTCGGCCCGCTCCTGCTGGGGGGTTACGCCAGCGTTCTGCGCCTGCTCGCCACCGAGCAGGAGGCGGGCCGGCTACGGATCAGTCCGGTGCTGGTGCTCAGCACCGCCGAGGGCCTGGCGTCCGCCGAACGAACCCGCCTCGGGCGGGCCTTCGGGGCGC
>JAPFFX010000099.1 GCA_026645375.1 Citricoccus sp. WCRC_4
GGCCAGGCGGGACGAGGCGGCCAGACCCAGGTAGCTGCCGTAGGCCGCCTCGTGGCCGCCCCCGAGCACGACGACCAGCCGATGGTCCTCCAGCAGCCCCGCCACCCGGCGGCCCAGTTCCTCCTGGGCGGACTCGAGGTCCTCGCCGGCCACGGGGACGTCACCGGCGTCGTGGAGGCCGAACTCGCCGTGTACCGCCAGGGGCGCGAGGGCCCGGCGCAACGCCTCCGGTCCGGCGGCGGCGCCGGGGCGTCCGTGGTTGCGGCGGACGCCCTCGTCGCTGGCGAAGCCGATGAGGGCGGTCGTCACGGGACCACCGGGCGGACCCGGCACGCCGACCCAGCGCACGGCTCCAGCCCCGTGCACCACGTCATGCCAGCGCCGGTGTTCCGGTCCCGGGCCGTCGGAGCGCCCGGACCACGCCGCGCCCCGTGTGCCTGGAGTCGATCCCTCAGGCATGTCCCCCGTCCCCCTCCCGGTCCGGCCGGCGTCGCGGCGCCCAGTCGGTCAGGGTGTGGCCGAGGTCCATGACCTCGGCCGCGGTGGCCGCGACCGCCCCGCTGGTGACCAGCTCGACCACCGCGGCCAGTTCCGGGGACAGGAACCGGTCCGGCCCGGGCCCGGGCACCCGGCTGCGCACCAGCCGCAGGAGTGCCCCGGTGGCCGGCGCCGGCGCGGCCCCGCGCAGGTCGAGGGCGCGGGTGGCGGCGTAGAGCTCGACGGCGAGCACGGCGGCCAGGTTCTCGAGGGCGGTGCGCAGCTTCCGGGCGGAGTGCCAGCCCATGGACGCGTGGTCCTCCTGCATCGCCGAGCTGGGGATCGAGTCCACGCTGGCCGGTACCGCCAGCCGCTTGTTCTCGGTGACCATCGCCGCCTGCGTGTAGTGGGCGATCATCAGGCCCGAGTCCACGCCCGGGTCATCCGCCAGGAACGGGGGCAGGCCCTCGTTCCGGGCGACGTCCATCAGCCGGTCCGTGCGGCGCTCGGCGATCGAGGCGACGTCGGCCGCCACGATGGCCAGGAAGTCCAGGGCGTGGGCCAGCGGGGCGCCGTGGAAGTTCCCGGTCGAGGAGACGGAGCCGTCGTCGAGCACCACCGGGTTGTCGATCGCGGCGCGCAGCTCACGCCCGGCCACCTGCTCGGCGAAGGCCAGGGTGTCCCGGGCGGCGCCGGTCACCTGCGGGGCGCAGCGCAGCGAATACGCGTCCTGCACCAGGTGGCCCGACTCCCGGTGCGAGGCCACGATGGCCGAGCCCCTCAGTGCGGCGAACATGTTGGCGCCGCTGGTGGTCTGCCCGTCATAGGGGCGCAGGGGTCTCAACAGCTCCGGCCGGAACACCTGGTCGGTGCCCAGCAGAGCCTCCACGCTGGCCGCGGCGGACAGGTCCGCGACGGTCAGCAGGTTCTCCAGGTCGTCCAGCGCCAGGACCAGCATGCCCAGCATCCCGTCGGTGCCGTTGACCAGCGCCAGGCCCTCCTTCTCCTCGAGCCGCACCGGGGCGATCCCGGCCGCCGCCAGGGCGCCGGCGGCAGGGACGGCCCGGCCGCCGTCGTCGAGGACCTCGCCCTCGCCCGTGAGCACCAGGGCGCACGCCGCGAGCGGCGCCAGGTCTCCCGAGCACCCGAGCGAGCCGTACTCGCGGACCACCGGGGTGATCCCGGCGTTGAGGATCGCCACGTAGCCGGTCAGCGTCTCGGGCCGCACGCCGGTCCGGCCGGTGGCCAGGGTGCGGGCCCGCAGCAGCATCAGCGCGCGCACCACCTCGCGCTCCACCGGCCGGCCGATCCCGGCGGCGTGCGAGCGCACGAGGGACCTCTGCAGCCGGGTGCGCAGGGCGCCGGGGATGTGCCGCTGGGCCAGGGCGCCGAACCCGGTGGAGACCCCGTAGACGGGGCGTGCGGCCCCGGCGAGCCGGTCGATGTGCTGCCGGGTCGCCCGGACCCGGTCGAGGGTGGCGGTGCCGATCGTCACCGGCGTCCCGTACCGGGCGACGGCGACGACGTCGCGCAGGCTCAGGGCGTCCGGGTCCAGCTCGATCGGTGTCACGGCCGGTCCTGCCCCGCCGCGATGAGGTGACCGCCCCGGTACACCCGCCGGACGAGGTCGACGCCGGGCCGGTAGGCCAGGTACCGGTGGCTGGGCGCGGCCAGGATGACGAGGTCGGCGCGGGCGCCGGCGGTGAGGCGGCCGACGTCGGGCCGGCGCAGCGCGGCCGCTCCCCCGGCGGTGGCGGCCCACACCGCCTGCTCCACGGTGAAGTGCATGTCCCGCACGGCCACGGCGATGCAGAAGGGCATGCTGCTGGTGAAGCTCGAGCCGGGGTTGCAGTCGGTGGCCAGGGCGAGGGTGAGGCCGGCGGCGAGGTACCGGCGGGCGTCCGGGTAGGGCTGGCGGGTGCAGAACTCGGCACCGGGCAGCAGGGTCACCACGGTGCCGGCGGCCGCCAGGGCGGCCAGGTCGGCGTCGGAGGCGAACGTGGCGTGATCGGCCGAGGCGCAGCCCAGTCTCGCGGCGAGCTGCAGCGCCCCGCCGGCGGTGAGCTGGTTCGCGTGCAGCCGGGGCATCATCCCGTGCTCCCGGCCGGCGGTGAGGACGCGGGCGGCCTGGGCCTCGGTGAAGGCCCCCGCCTCGCAGAACGCGTCGACCCACCGGGCCCGGCCGGCCGCGGCCGGGATGATCCGCTCGACCACCAGGTCGACATAGCCCTCGGGGTCGTCGCGGTACTCCGGCGGGACGACGTGGGCGGCCAGCAGGGTGGATTCCTCCGTGTGCCGGTCGATGATGTCCAGGGCGCGCAGTTCCTCCTCGAGGCTCAGCCCGTAACCGGTCTTGACCTCCACCGTGGTGGTGCCGGAGCGCTCGGCCTGGCGGAGCAGGCGGACGAGGTTCTCCTCGAGCTCTGCCGTGCTGGCCGCCCGGGTGGCGGCCACCGTGACGGCGATGCCGCCGGCCGTGTAGGGCTGCCCGGCCATGCGGGCGGCGAACTCCGCCGAGCGGTCCCCGGCGAACACGAGATGGGTGTGGCTGTCGACGAACCCGGGGATGACCGCACCGCCCCCGGCGCTGATGCCCTCCTCGGCCAGGGCCGCCTCGATCGGGGCCTCGGCGGCCGGACCGGCCCAGCGGACCCGCCCGTCCTCGATGAGCAGGGACGCGTCGGTGACGATGCCCAGCAGCCCGGGGGCGCCGGCGTCGTTGGTCACCAGCTCGGCGATGTCCGTCACGACGGTGCGCATCAGGTCCCGTTCCCGGTGCGCTCCCCGGGCCGGACCGGTGCATCGGGCCCCTCGACCATCGGGATCCGCACCCCGCGTTCGGCGGCGACCTCCCGCGCACGGTCGTAACCGGCGTCCACGTGGCGCATCACGCCCGTGGCGGGATCGTTCGTCAGCAGCCGTTCCAGCTTCCGGCCGGCCAGCTCGGACCCGTCGGCCACGCAGACCTGGCCGGCGTGGATCGACCGCCCCATCCCCACGCCGCCGCCCTGGTGGATGGACACCCAGGTGGCCCCCGACGAGGTGTTGACGAGGGCGTTGAGCAGCGGCCAGTCGGCCACGGCATCGGTGCCGTCGAGCATCCCCTCGGTCTCCCGGTAGGGGCTGGCCACCGACCCGGAGTCGAGGTGGTCGCGGCCGATGACGATCGGGGCCGAGACCCTCCCCTCGGCCACGAGGCGGTTGAACAACAGCCCGGCCCGGGCCCGCTCGCCGTAACCCAGCCAGCAGATCCGGGCGGGCAGCCCCTGGAACTCGACGTGCTCGGCGGCGGCCCGCAGCCACCGGTGCAGGTCCGCGTGGTCCGGGAAGAGCTCCATCAGGGCCCGGTCCGTGACGGCGATGTCGGCCGGGTCGCCGGACAGCGCCACCCAGCGGAACGGACCGCGCCCCTCGCAGAACTGCGGGCGGATATAGGCCTTCACGAAGCCGGGGAAGTCGAAGGCGCGGTCGTAACCGGCCGTGCGGGCCTCGTCGCGGATCGAGTTGCCGTAGTCGAAGACCTCCGCGCCGCGGTCGGCGAACCCGACCATGGCCTCGACGTGCCGGGCCATCGACTCCCGCGCCCGCCGGGTGAACTTCTCCGCGTCCTGCGCCGCCTCGGCCCGCCAGGAGTCGACGTCCACGCCCACCGGCAGGTAGGACAGCGGGTCGTGGGCGGAGGTCTGGTCGGTGACGACGTCGGCCGGGAACCTCCGGTCCAGCAGCTCGGGCAGGACCTCGGCCGCGTTGCCGACCAGCCCGACGGACAGGGCCCGCCGCTCCGCCCGGGCGGCCAGGACACGCTGCACGGCGGTGTCCAGGTCCGGGGCGACCTCGTCCAGGTAGCGCTGGGCCCGGCGGCGCTGCAGCCGGGTCTCGTCGACGTCGACGATGAGGCAGGCTCCCCCGTTGAGGGTCACGGCCAGCGGTTGCGCCCCGCCCATCCCCCCACAGCCGGCCGTGAGCGTCAGGGTGCCCGCCAGCGTCCCGCCGAAGCGCTTGCGGGCGACGGCGGCGAAGGTCTCGAAGGTGCCCTGCAGGATGCCCTGGGTGCCGATGTAGATCCAGGACCCGGCCGTCATCTGGCCGTACATCATCAGCCCCTCGGCCTCCAGGGCCCGGAAGTGCTCCCAGGTGGCCCAGTCCCCGACGAGGTTGGAGTTGGCGATGAGCACCCGCGGGGCCCATTCGTGGGTGGTGAGCACCCCGACCGGCTTGCCCG
>JAPFFX010000119.1 GCA_026645375.1 Citricoccus sp. WCRC_4
GGGCTGATCGTGCTCGAGGTGGCCGTGGTCGAGGTTGCCGGGCCCGGGGCCGTCGACCGCTCCGAGCCGGACTGCGGGGCACACGCGGCCACGGTCACCAGCAGTGCGGTGCCCAGGGCCAGGCCGGCCAGCGGGCGGATCATGGTGGTCGGTCTCGTCATCGTCGGTCCCCTGGGTGCGGCGGCAGGCTCCGGTGGCATTATGGCAGGTCAGGAGGGGATCGTGGACGAAATCCCGCCCGAGCGCCCGGAGAGCGTGGAGGCGTCCTAGGCTGGAGCGGTGAGCACGCAGCAGATGGACCGAGATCCCGAGGTCGACGCCTCCGTCCAGCCCGAGGCCGGGGACATCCCCACGGAGGCCCTGAGGGAGAGGTACGAGCACCTCGTGGACGAGGTCCGCAAGCACCGCGTCGCGTACTACCAGAACGACGCCCCGCTGGTCTCGGACGCCGAGTACGACGCGCTCTACCGGAGCCTGGAGGACCTCGAGGCCCTGCACCCCGAGATCGTGTCCAATGACTCGCCGACCCAGGAGGTCGGCGGTGAGGTGTCCACGGCCTTCGCGCCGGTCACCCACCTGGCCCGGATGTACTCCCTGGACGACCTGTTCTCCATCGAGGAGCTGCGGTCCTGGTACGCGAAGACCTCGGCCTCGATCGAGGCCATCACCCCGGGCACCACTGCGCGCTGGCTCGTCGAGGTCAAGATCGACGGCCTGGCCGTGAACCTGCTCTACCGGGACGGCCGGCTGGTCCGCGCCGCCACCCGCGGTGACGGCACCACGGGCGAGGACGTCACCCACAACGTGATGACCATCAAGGACATCCCGCAACAGCTGTCCGGGTCCGGCTGGCCGGCCGAGATGGAGGTCCGCGGGGAGGTCTTCATGCCCACCTCCGCCTTCCGGGCCTTCAACGAACAGCGGGCCGAGGCCGGGCTCGCCCCGTTCGCCAACCCGCGCAACTCGGCGGCCGGGTCCCTGCGGCAGAAGGACCCCGCGGAGACCGCCAAGCGTCCGCTGAGCATGTTCGTCCACGGCATCGGCGCCCACTCCGGCCTGGAGGCCGGTTCCCAGCACGCCACCTACGAGCTGCTCGCCGGCTGGGGCCTGCCGACGAGTCCCTACACGCGGATCGTGGAGGGACTGGACGGTGAGCACGGAAGTCCCGACGGCGGGATCATCGCCTTCATCGAGGAACACGGCCAGAAGCGCCACGACCTGGTCCACGAGATCGACGGGATCGTCATCAAGGTCGACTCCTTCGCCCTGCAGCGGGCCCTGGGCCACACCTCACGGGTGCCGCGGTGGGCGGCCGCCTACAAGTACCCCCCGGAGGAGGTCCACACCCGGTTGCTGGACATCCGGGTCAACGTCGGCCGCACGGGCCGCGTCACCCCCTATGCGCTGATGGAGCCGGTGGTCGTCGCGGGGTCCACCGTGTCCATGGCCACCCTGCACAACCAGGACGTGGTGAGGGCCAAGAACGTGCTCATCGGGGACACGGTGGTGCTGCGCAAGGCCGGGGACGTCATCCCGGAGATCGTCGGGCCCGTCCTGCCCCTGCGCGAGGGCAAGGAGGTCGGCACCGGCCCGGAGGCCGAACTGCGCGAGTTCGTGATGCCCACCGAGTGCCCGTCGTGCGGCACCGCCCTCGCCCCGGCCAAGGAGGGCGACGTGGACCTGCGCTGCCCCAATGCGCGCACCTGCCCCGCCCAGCTCACCGGGCGGATCGAGCACGCCGCCTCCCGCGGGGCCTTCGACATCGAGGCCCTCGGTGAGGAGGCCGCGCTCTGGCTGACCAACGGTCCCGGCCCGGACCCCGCCGAGAACGGGGGCCGTGTCCGCCCCGAGGGACCCGGTGTCCTCACCTCCGACGCCCAGCTCTTCGACCTGGTCCACCCCGGGGACGATGGCCTCCGGGACGAACTGCGCCGCCGGCTGGGCGAGGTGCGGGTCTGGCGGGAGAAGCGCAAGCGCGTCGACGGCAGGATGGTCCCGTCCGGACAGTGGGAACTGAAGCCCTATTTCTGGACCCAGGGCACGGCGAGGAAACCCTCCGAGCCCACCGCGAACACCCTCAAGCTCTTCGACGAGCTCGAGAAGGCCAAGGCCCAGCCGCTCTGGCGCGTCCTGGTGGCCCTGTCCATCCGGCACGTCGGCCCGACGGCGGCCCGGTCCCTGGCCACCGCGTTCGGCTCCATGCGGGCCCTGGCAGACCTGGTCACCACGGTGCCCGAGGGGCTGAGCGCCGAGGAGGCCCGGGCCGCCGCCCAACAGCGCCTGGCCGACGTCGACGGGGTCGGCCCGATCATCGCCGAGGCCGTCATCGAGTGGTTCGGTGAGGACTGGCACTCCGGGATCGTCGAGCGCTGGCACGAGGCCGGCGTCGTGATGGAGGACGAACAGGACGAGGACACCCCGCGCACCCTGGAGGGCCTGACCGTGGTGGTCACCGGCTCGCTGGAGGAATTCAGCCGCGACTCCGCCAAGGAGGCCATCATCGTCCGCGGCGGCAAGGCCTCCGGCTCGGTGTCGAAGAAGACCGACTTCCTCGTGGCCGGTGAGAACGCCGGCTCCAAGCTGGACAAGGCCGAGTCCCTGAAGGTCCCCGTCCTGGACGAGGCCGGCTTCGTCCGGCTGCTGGCCGAGGGCCCGGCGGCGGTGGGGGACCCCGGCGCCCGCGAGGACCCCGACACGGATGGGAAGGACACCGATGGGAAGGACACCGATGGGAAGGACACCATGACCGACAGCGAGGAGCAGGGATGAGCCGCGGACTACTGGCCGTGGCCCGGGCCGCGGCCCGGGCGGGAGCGGCCGTCCTGGCCGAGAGGCCCCTGACCCCGACGCCGGCCACGCGCCAGGACCTGGGCGCGGACACCAAGAGCTCCGGTTCCGACTGGGTCACCGACTACGACCGCCGGGCCGAACAGGCCGTGCGCGAGGTCATCACGGCCTACCGCCCGCACGACGCGATCTCGGGGGAGGAGTACGGGCACACCGAGCCGGCCACCCCCTCGGGATACCGGTGGTCCATCGACCCGCTGGACGGGACCACGAACTTCATCCGCGCGATCCCGCAGTTCTGCACCTCGGTGGCCGTCGAGGGCCCTGGCGCGGACGAGGACGAGGGCGTGCGCTGGCTGGCCGGGGCCGTCGTCGCCCCCGCCCTGGGCCGCAGCTGGTACGCGGCCGCGGGCCAGGGCGCGTACTCCACCGTGGACGACGCCGTCACCGGGACCTCGGGCGAGCCGGTCCGCCTGCACGGCCCGGTGCTGGGCCGGTCCGGCCGGTTGCTGGCCAGTGGCTTCGGCTACGCGGGGGCACGCCGCGACTTCCAGCTGCGCGCGCTCGCGGCCATCCTGACGCACTTCGGGGACGTGCGGCGGATCGGTTCGGCCGCCCTGGACCTGTGCATGGTGGCCGACGGCACCCTGGACGCCTACGCCGAGTTCGGCATCCAGGAGCACGACTGGTCCGCCGGTGCCCTGATCGCCGAGGAGGCCGGAGTGCCGGTGCGGCGGCCCGCGCACGGTGACGGCACCGCCCACCCGGACTGGACGGTGGCCGGACTGCTGGACCCGGACGCAGGAGGCGGGACCGGTGACGCCGCTGACCGGCGGGCCTGGGCCGACGCCGTCGAGGCCCTGCTGCCCCGGAGCCCCGACCTGTCGTGACAGGCCGACGCCGGGCGCCCGCTCGAGGAGGACCACGGCACCGCACCACCGCGGTGGCAGCCGGCGGGCACTCGGCGGTCCCGGACCGGCGGAGTCAGGAGGACGGCCGGGGGGCGGGGTGACCGGGGGCCCGACCACCGACCACCTCGGCGACCGGCCGCGCGGGTTCGCTCGCGGGGGCCCGGTGGCGGCGGATGGCCTTGTCGAGTTCGACGACGAGGGGGACGATCAGCCCCAGGCCGATACAGGCCAGCCACTGGCCTCCGCTCAGCGACGTCGTCAGCAAGAGGTTCTGCAGGAAGCCGAGTTCCACAGCGGCCACCGTGGTGAGCACCGGGATGGAGAGGATCTTGAGCGCGCCGAGGATCGGGGCCCTGAGACCGGACTCCGGATCGCGTCGCTTGGCCAGGCTGCCGAAGATCGAACTGAACGAGAGCACCACGAAGGCCATCGTCAACGGCACGCTCGGCTCGGTGGGACTCATGGGTCCGGGGGCCAGCAGCAGGGCCGCCAGGGTCACTGCGAATCCGAGGACACCGTAGACGAGCCACTGCGTGACGGCGCCGCGGTTGGTGATCGGCTGCGTGGTGTCCCGTGGCGGCCGGTCCATCAGGTCGGGGGCCGGCGGGTCGGTCATGATGACGATCACGGGGAAGATGGTCACGAAGAAGTTGATGAACAGGATCATGGTCGGCATCAGGGCGACGCCCTGGTTGATGTTGAAGACGCTGGCGGTCAGGAACAGCAGCACCAGGGCGAACAGCGCGGACATCTGGTAGCGGACGAAGGACACGATCTTGTCGTAGATGCTGCGGCCCAGCCGGATGGCGGCCACCAGCGTGCCGAAGTTGTCGTCCGTGAGGATGATATTGCCGGCCTGCTTGGTCACCTCGCTGCCGGACCCCATGGCCACCCCGACGTCGGCCTGCTTCAGCGCGGCGGCATCGTTCACGGCGTCACCGGTCATGGCGACGACGTCCCCGCCCTGCTGCATGAGCTGAGCGAGCCGCAGCTTGTCCTGCGGGGTCACCCGTCCGAAGACGTGGAGCCGGGGGAGCTCCCTGGAGAGGTCCTCATCGGTCATGGCCTGGATCTCCGGACCGCTGACGGCACCGGGGCCCAGGTCGAGCTCGGCCCCGATGGCGGCAGCGGTGATCGCGTGGTCACCGGTGATCATGCGGACCTCGATGCCCGCCTGGTGTGCCAGGCGCACGGCCTCAGCCGCCTCGGCACGCAGGGGATCGATGATGCCGACCATGCCGACGAAGGTCAGCTCCTCGACGAACCGCATCGGATCCGCGCTCACCTCCGCCTCCCGGCCGTCCAGGATCCTGCCGGCGAAGGCCAGGACCCGCAGGCCCTGCTGGGAGAGGGACTCATTGGCCGCCAGGATCTCGTCGCGCACACCGCCGATGTCCACCTCCCCGTCCGGCAGCATCGCCTTGCTGCACCGGGCCAGGACCACGTCAGGGCCTCCCTTGACGAACTCGACGAAGTGCGAGCCGTCCTCGAAGGGCAGGTCGTGGAAGGTCGCCATGAACTTGTACGCGGAGTCGAAGGGGACCTCGGCGAGACGCGGGTAGGCACGACGTGTCGTCTCTGCGTCGACACCCATCTTCGCCGCCAGGACCACCAGCGCTGCCTCGGTCGGATCGCCGATGACCTCGCCGGCGTCGGAGACGGTCGCGTCACTGTTCAGGCACAGGCCGTAGGACAACCGGGTGAAGTCGGGCGCTGGGCCGCCGGCGACCTGGCGGATGGCGCCGGTCTTGGCGTACCCCTCGCCCTGCACGCTGTACCACGTGCCGCGAAGGTACAGTTGCCGCACCATCATCTGGTTCATCGTCAGGGTGCCGGTCTTGTCCGAGTTGATCGCGCTGGTGGCACCCAGCGTCTCGACGTCGCTGAGGTTCTTGACCACGGCCTTGTGCTCGGCCAGCTGATTGGCACCGTAGGCCAGCATGGCCTGCACGAAGGTCGGCATGCCCGTCGGGATCGCGGCGATGGCCATGGACATGCCGACCAGCAGGACCGCGGCGAGGGGTTGTCCGCGGAGCACGCCGAGGATGACGATGACGGCGACCGCAGACCAGGCGACGATGCCGATGACCTTGGTGAGTCCGTCCAGCTCGCGCTGGAGAGGGGACTTGCCCGGATCCACGGCCGAGAGCATCGAGGCGATCTTGCCCATCTCGGTCTGCATGCCGGTCTCGGTCACCACCATCACGCCTGTCCCACGCGTGACGGCCGTGTTCTGGAAGACCATGCTGGTCCGGTCACCGAGTGGTACGTCGGTGCCCGTGAGGGCCTGGGCGTCCTTGGCGATCGGCGCGCTCTCACCGGTCAGTGCGGCCTCCTGGGTCTCCAGCGTGGCCGATCGCAGCAGCCGTCCGTCGGCGGGCACCAGGTCCCCGGCCTCGAGATTCACGATGTCGCCCGGCACCAGTTGCGTGGCGTCGAGCTGGGTCAGCGAACCACCCCGGACGACGCGCGCCTGCGGGATCTGCATCTTGGCCAGGGCGTCGACGCTGGCCCGGGCCTTCAGCTCCTGCTGGGTGCCCAGGACGAGGTTGAGGACGACCAACACGGCCACGACGATCCCGACCGGGACCTGGTCGATGAGCAGGCTGACCACGATCACGCCGACGAGCATCAGGTTCATGGGGTCGCGCAGTAGTCGCAGTGCCACCGCCCAGCGCGAGGGTGGCCGCTCGGAGGCGATCGCGTTGGGCCCGTATTCTGCCTGCCGCTCTCCGGCTTGCGACGTGCTGAGTCCCGACTGCTCATCGGAACCGAGCAGGGAGACTACGGCACCGGGCTCCTGCGCATGCCAGGACGGGGTGGCGACCGGCCCGGACGTGGTCTCGTGGATTGCCATGGCGGTGGCCCCTAGTCTTGCTCGGCGGCTTGCGCGGCCTGCGGCCGCGTCGGTTCAACGAGTGCGCCGGATGCGAGGCATCCACGAACGCGGCAGTCAGTAGGCTGCTGGCACCTCTCGGGGGAGTTGCTGCATTTCCCGGTAATCGCCCTGGGCCTGCCGCTTGGGCAGCTTGACGTCCGGCTTCTGGAGTGGCTCGTAGGGTATCCGGTCCAGGATGTGGGTGATGATGTTGAGCCGCCCCCGCTTCTTGTCGTTGGTGTCCGCGATGTACCAGGGCGCCCAGGCGGTGTCGGTGCTCCGGAACATGTCGTCCCGGGCGCGTGAGTAGTCGAACCAGCGACTGTAGGACTTCAGGTCCATGTCCGAGAGCTTCCAGTACTTGCGCGGGTCCTCGATCCGGCTCTGCAGCCGCAGGGTCTGCTGTTCGTCGGTGACCTCCAGCCAGTACTTCAGCAGCAGGATCCCCGATTCCACCATGGCCCGTTCGAAGTCCGGAACGACTCGGAGGAAATTCTTCGACTCCTCTTCGGTGCAGAAACCCATCACGCGTTCCACCCCGGCCCGGTTGTACCAGCTCCGGTCGAAGATGACGATCTCCCCGCCGGCCGGAAAATGCGGGACATACCGCTGGACGTACATCTGCGACCGCTCGCGCGGCGTCGGAGTCGGCAGCGCCACCACCCGGAACACGCGCGGACTGACCCGTTCGGTGATCGTCTTGATCACCCCGCCCTTGCCGGCCGTGTCCCGGCCCTCGAAGACGATGACGATCTTTGCTCCGGTCGACTTGGTCCACTCCTGGACGGCCACCAGTTCGGCGTGCAGCGGCTTGACGAGCTGGGAGAATTCCCGCCGCTTCATGACTTGCGCGTCGCCCAGCTCGCTCGTCGACTCGTCCTGCCCGGTTGCGGACTTCTTCTTGTTCTTTCCCATGACCGCGAAACCTCCACTCGCGCCGGTGCCTTCCCCGTGACCAGTCTCCCCTCGCGGCGGGGGGACCCGCCGGTCTTTCACCCCGCCCGGGTGACGCTCCCGGGGTGCGCCCGGGTGGATACTTCGAGGCACGGGAGAGGGGACCGGATGTCGCCTCATTAAGGAGAGATCATGGATTTCTGGGAGAGTTTCTGGGAGTTCTTCTGGTTCCTGTTCTGGCTCTACGCCTTCGTTGCCTTCTTCTACGTGCTCTTCGCGATCATCTCGGACATCTTCAAGGACAGGGCGCTGAATGGCTGGCTCAAGGCGGTGTGGTTGATCGTCCTGGTGTTCATCCCCTTCATCTCGATCCTCGTCTACCTGATCGCCCGCGGTGACGGGATGGCGGCACGGAACCAACGGGAGGCCGTCGCCCGTCAGGACGCGCAGGCGTCCTATATCCGGTCGGTGGCCGGAGTCAGCCTCAGCGATGAGATCACCAAGGCGCGCGCGTTGCTCGACGCCGGGACCATCACCGAGGAGGAGTACACCCTGATCAAGCAGAAGGCCGTGAACGGTTAGCAGTCCGGTCACGAATTCATCCGGTCCGGGTGATCCGGTCCGGGGTGGCTGGACCGTACAGTGTGCCCGGACGCGGTCAGTGGACGACAGGGAATCGCCTGGTCACGCGGTAGAGCGGTGACACCGCGTGCCCGGACCTCACCAGCAGACCCGCATCCTCGGCCACGGAGCGGGGCGGCACGGGTGAACACCGGGTGATTCCGGGAAGGACTGCACGATGAGGGGTAGTCTGCCTCAGTCCTCGACGGAGCTGCCGTTGCAGCAGTTCGCACCGGACCTGACGCCGACGGGGCCGGAGACCGCCGCCACCGGAGCTGACTGGCCCGCCGGCGCCGATCCGCCCGCAGGAGCCCTCGGCCCCCTGCGGCGTCGCCGTCTGGAGCAGGCCATCTCGGGTGCCGTTCGGGCCCGCCGGACCACGGTGGTCTCCGCACCCGCCGGCTACGGGAAGACGACCCTGCTGCGTGACTGGTCGCGCAGCAGCGACGAGGCGTGCGCCTGGCTGACCGTCGGCCGATCGGTCGACGGGCCGGCAGAGCTCTACCGGGGGATCGTCCTGGCCCTGCACCGCGCGGCGGTGGAACTCCGCGGCCCGGCCCGTGGCGCGGTGCTGGCCCTGGACCCGCAGCCGGGCCGCAACTCCCGGGAGGACCACGATCACGTCATCCGGGCGCTGGAGGCGCTCACTGAACCCCTGATCCTGGTCATCGACGACCTGCACCGGGCCGGTCCGGGGCTCGACGACGGCCTGCTGGGCAGCCTGCTCGAGTCCGGTCCGGCCGCGCTGCAGCTGATCCTGTGCTCACGGGGCGCCCCGGCACTGCCGCTGGCGGCAGCGCGGCTGCGCGGCGCGATCACGGACATCGGACCCGGTGACCTCGCCTTCACGCTGGAGGAGACCGGGGGGCTGCTCTCGATGCACGGATTCGACGGCCCAACCCAGGCCCCGGCGTTGTGGAAGGCCACGGCCGGTTGGCCGGTGGCCCTCGCCGAGGCCCTGGCCCCCGGCGCGATGGGACGGGCCCCGGCCGATGCCTTCTGCCCGGAACCACGCAGGGCCTTCCTCGCCTACGTCGCCGAGGAGGTCCTGGCCGACTGCCCCGCCCCCCTGGCGGACTTCGTCCTGCGCGCCACGACGCGGGACACGATCGACTGCCGGCTGGCCATCGACCTGGGTGGAGACGTCCCGGGGGCCCAGTTGCTGGAGGAGTGCCTGGAGCAGGGGTTCCTCCTGGAGCAGGACCGCTCCAGCGTCGCCGGGGCCAGGTACACCTGGCAGCCGCTGTTCGCCGCGGCCTGCCGCACCATCCTGTCCCATCGCGACCCCCAGCTTGCCCGCACCCTCCACGGCGTCGCGGCACGGCACTTCCAGGACGTGGACGTGCGCGCCTGCGTCTCGGAGGCCCTGCTGGGTGACGATCCCCGGACGGCGATGAAGTCGATCGGGGAGCACTGGCTGGAGGTGCTCATGACCGAGGGCGCGGCACCCTTGGAACAACTGTGCCTGCGGCTGCCGTTCCCCTGGAGCGAGGACCCCGAGGTACTCCTGGTCCGGTCCGCCTGCCGCGCGATCGCGGGCGACCAGCCCTACGCCGCCGTGCTGGGACGCCGCGCGTCCTCGGGCCTGACCGGACTGGGCGTGGCACGCCGGCGCCGCTTCGCCGTCAACCGGGCGCTGTTCGAACTCTTCGTCCTGGGCCGTGGGGATCACGAGGCCGCGGCCCGCGAGGGATACCGGATCGTCGACCTGGCCACGCAGCACCCGGCGGCCACGCTGACCAATGGCCTCTTCCTCCTGGGCCGGAACGAGGCCCGGTCCTTCCGCCCCGGAAAGGAAGCGACCGACCTGCTGCGGGCGGCCACCGCGGCCGGCAGGGCCAATGGCTTCACCACCATCGAGCAGTGCGCCGGGGCGGAACTCGCCCTGGCCCTGTCCGTCCAGGGCGACTTCACGACCGCGCAACAGCAGGGCGCGACGGTGACCGACCAGGCCGGGGCCCCCGCCCCGGCCTGTCGGCCATGCCTGGCACCGGTGTGGCTGGCCAGCGGGATCGCGGCGTACTGGCAGGACGACCTGCCGCGCGCCGACCGCGATCTCGCGGAGGCGGCCGACGCCGGCTGCGGCCCCTTCCCGGTCGATTCGCTGGGCATGGTGTACCGGGTCCTCGTCGCCTGCGCCACGGGAGATCCGGCCCGGATCACGGCATCGGACATGGCGCTCAGGGCCGTCGACGCGCAGCAGCGCCACGACTCCTCCTGGCCCACCCTGGCGCGGGTCGCCGCCGCGAAGCTGCGCGAGGCGGCCGGCGACCTCCGGGGCGCCGCAGCCATCGCCAAGCCCCTGGCCAGAAGCGGTGTCTCACCGCTGGCCGACGCCCTGATGGCCGAGGTTCTGCGGAAGGCGGGGGAACCCGAGGCCGCGCTGGCGTGCGTGGAGGCCCTGGGGGAGGAGGCGAACCCACCCTATATCGAGGCCAGCGCCGCCCTGACCGAGGTGCTGATCGCAGATGCGGCCGGAGAGTCCGGGGTCGCCCACGAGCGGCTGGAGTACGCCGTCGCCTGCGCCGAACCCCAGTCGGTCCTGCGGCCCTTCGTCGAGCATCGCGCGGACCTGCTCCAGCTGCTGGTCCAGCACGCGGCGTGGGGCACCGCCCATGACGCCTTCATCGCCTCGGCGCTGGCGCACCAGCCGCCGGATCCTGTCCGGCGCAGGCAACGCGATTTCTGGACGCTGTCCGAGAGGGAACGGGAGGTCCTGTCCTACTTGCGGACCATGCTCACGGCTGCGGAGATCGCC
>JAPFFX010000124.1 GCA_026645375.1 Citricoccus sp. WCRC_4
CGGTCTTGGCCAGCAGCATCTCGCTCATCTCCACGGCCTGCTGGTGGTGGGGGATCATCATCTGGGCGAACATGACGTCGGCGTCGTTGTGCTCGGCCGAGACCTCTCCGGGCGAATCCGAGGCGGTACCCGTGGGGGTTGGTGAGGCCTCCGTCTCCGAGGCGGCCGGCGTCGAGGTGGTGTCCGTACCACCGTCGGTGTCGGTGCCACCGCAGGCGGTCAGGGTCAGTGCCCCGGCCAGGGCCAGTCCGGTCAGGGTGGTGATGCGCTTCACGGGGGTGGTTCTCCTTGGTGTTGGGGGAGGGGATGGGTCAGTGGGTGGCGGCCCGGACGGCCTGCCGGTCGGCGTGCCGGCCCTCGGTGCCGAGTGGGGCCAGATGGGCTGGGTCGAGGTCGCTCCGGCGCAGCAGCTGGGCGTTGAGGGCCACCACGATGGTGGAGGCCGACATCAGGATCGCGCCGACCGCGGGGGAGAGCACGAACCCGATCGGGGCGAGGACGCCGGCTGCCAGCGGGACGGAGATGACGTTGTAGCCGGCGGCCCAGATGAGGTTCTGGACCATCTTGCGGTAGCTGGCGTGGGAGAGTTCGATCATCGACAGCACGGCCCGGGGATCGTTGCCGGCCAGCACGACGCCGGCCGACTCCATGGCCACGTCGGTCCCGGCGCCGATGGCGATGCCGACGTCGGCGCGGGCCAGTGCCGGGGCGTCGTTCACGCCGTCACCGACCATGGCAACGCTCAGTCCGCGGTTCTGCAGCTCGGTGACCTTGGTGTCCTTGTCCCGGGGGAGGACCTCGGCGAAGACCTCGTCGATGCCCAGGTCCTCGCCCACGGCCTGGGCGACCTGGGTGGCGTCGCCAGTGATCATGGCCACCTTGACCCCCCGGTCCTGCAGGGCCTTCACGGCGGCCCGGGACTCCGGGCGGACCCGGTCCTCCACGGCCAGGGCCCCGATGACCTCGCCGTCGGCCACCACGTGCAGCACCCCGGCGCCGCGGTCAGTCCAGGACCGCGTGGTCTCGGCGATCTCCACCGGGGTGTCCACCCCGTACTCGCGCAGCATGTTCGGCCCACCGACGAGCACCTCCGCCCCGTCCACGGTGGCACGCACACCGCGGCCACTGGCCGCGGTGAACCCGGTGCCGCGCAGCCGCCGGCTGGAAGCCTCCGGATGCGCGGTGGCGGCGGTGACGATGGCACGGGCGACCGGGTGCTCGCTGTCGGCCTCGGCCGCCGCGGCAACCGCCAGCAACCGCGCCTCGGAGACACCTGGCATCGTGGCGGTGCCGGTGACCGCGTGGGAGCCCTCGGTCAGGGTGCCGGTCTTGTCGAAGAGCACGACGTCGATGGTGCGCATCTTCTCCAGGGCCAGCCGGTCCTTGATCAGCACCCCCGAGGATGCTGCCTTCTCGGTGGAGATGGCGATGACCAGCGGGATGGCCAGGCCCAGGGCGTGCGGGCAGGCGATGACCAGCACGGTCACCGTGCGGGTGACGGCGTCGTCGGGACTTCCCAGCACGCTCCAGACGATCGCGGTGAGGATGCCGGCGATCAGGGCGAACCAGAACAGCAGGGCCGCCGCCCGGTCGGCGAGGGCCTGGGCGCGGGAGGAGGACTCCTGGGCGTCGGCGACCATCCGCTGGATGCCGGCCAGGGCGGTGTCGGCTCCGATGGCCTCGACGCGGACCCGCACGGAGTTGTCGGTGGCCACGGTGCCGGCGACCACGGTCTCGCCCTCACCGCGGGAGACCGCCTTGGACTCCCCGGTGATCATCGACTCGTCGAACTCTGCGGCCCCCTCCACGATCTGTCCGTCGGCGGGGACCCGGGACCCGGAGCGGACCAGGACGGTGTCACCGACGGCCAGTTCGGCGATGGGCACCGTCACGGTGTCCCCGTCCATGACCTTCTCGGCCTCGTCCGGCAGTAGCGCGGCCAGGGCGTCCAACGCCGAGGACGCCGCCCCCAGGGCGCGCATCTCCATCCAGTGGCCCAGCAGCATGATGGTCACCAGCAGGGCCAGCTCCCACCAGAAGTCCAGGTCGAATCCGCCGATCCCCAGGGTGGTGACCCAGGAGGCGACGAAGGCGACCGTGATGGCCAGCGAGATCAGCAGCATCATCCCCGGTTGACGCGACCTCACCTCACGCCAGCCACCCCTGAGGAACGGAGTGCCGCCATAGAGGAAGATCACCGTGCCCAGCACCGGAGCGATCCAGTCCGAACCCGGGAACTGGGGAAGGCGGTAACCCAGTAGGTGGGCGACCATCGGGCTGAAGATCACCACTGGCACCGACAGCGCCAGCGACACCCAGAACCTGTTCTTGAACATGGCCACGCTGTGCCCGGCGTGCTCCCCATGCGAGTGGACCTGGTGCTCTTCATCCACAGCCGAGTGCGGGTGCCCCTGCGGCATCGCCTGACCATGGGTGTCGTGGCCCCCGTGACCGGCATGCTCTTCGTGCGCGGCATGCCCGGCGTGCTCGTCCGGGCCGGGGTGATGGGCGGGACTCATGGCGTTCCTTCCACTCGGTGGCGAACCAGCCGAGACGATGGGCGGTGGGTCAGGACGTGCGGACGGTGTCACCGCACGCCTCGAGAGTGAGAGCCTCAGCGGCGGTCACGCCCGGACTCCTCCACATGGTTGCCCCGCAGGTCACCCGGCGAGGCCTGACCCTCTCGGTATATACCCCCTAGGGGTATGTTGCAAGGGGTGGCGGCTCGCGGTTCGCCGCGGGTGGAATCGGGCGAGACGGTCAGCGTCAGGGTGAAGACAGCCCCGTGCCCGGCCCCGTCCGAACGGGCGGTCAGGGCGCCGCCATGGGCCTCGACAAGGGCCCGGGAGATGGCCAGTCCCACCCCGGAACCGCCGTGGTCACGGTTCCGGGCGGAATCCCCCCGGTAGAACCGCTCGAAGACATGGGGCAATTGCTCGGCGTCGATGCCGTCCCCGGTGTCGGCGACGCTGATGCTCGCCCGGCCCGTCGAGTCCAGGTCCGTGCCGAGCACGACGCGGCCGCCGGCTGGGGTGTGGCGCAGGGCATTGGCCAGCAGGTTGTCCAGTACCTGGCCTATCCGGTCCCGGTCGGCGATGACGAAGCCCTCATGTCTGACCTCGACGACGAGGTCGACGCCTTTGGCGATGAAAGCCTCGCGGTGGGCCTCGGCGGCGGCGTGGGCCAATGGCGCGACGCCCTGGCGGGCAGGGTCCAGTTCGAGGTGGCCTTCCTCGGCCCGGGAGACCTCATGCATGTCCTCGATCAGTCGGGCCAGCCGGGCCAGTTGGTCGGCCATCACCGTCCCGGTCGCGGCATTCCACTCCGTGACCCCGTCGTGAAGGGCGTCGAGATAGACGGTGAGCACGGACACGGGGGTGCGCATCTCGTGGGCCAGGTCCGAGATCAACCGACGACGGGTCCGCTCGGTGCCGTCCAGCTGCTCGGCCATGGTGTTGAAGGCCGCAGAGACCGCATCGACCTCCGTTCCGGCACCCGTGGCCGGGACTCGCGTGCTGTAGTGGCCGGTGGCCATCGATGCGGCAGCGGAGGTGAGGGCATCGAGGGGCCTGCGGATCCGGCGGGCGAAGAACCAGGCCACCGCCGTGGCCAGGCTCAGGGCGGTGGCCAGTCCGGCGCCCAGGGCCCACAGGTTGGCGTCGCGATAGGCATTCTCCACATGCAGCACCTGGCTGGGGTCGGGGGCCACGTCGGCGCGGAGCAGGTGTTCATGGAACACGGGCGGTCCGATGATCAAGGCCACCAGGACGGCCGACAGGATGCTGGCGGTGACCACGAGCAGCTGCGCGAGGAAGAACCGGGCCGCCAGCCCCCGGGAACGGTGGGACCCGCTCATCGGTGCACCATCCGGTATCCCACTCCGCGGACGGTCTCGATGTAGCGGTTGGGGTCGGCTCCGAGCTTGCGGCGCATGTTTCCCAGGTGCACGTCCACGATCCGCTCGTCCCCCACCCAGGCCGGATCCCAGACCAGGTCGATCAGTGCACGACGGGAGAGGGCCTCACCGGGACGGGCGGACAGGGCCGCCAACAGGTCGAACTCGGTGCGGGTCAACCCCACCGGCATCCCGCCCACGCGCACCTCGCGGGCCGCGAGGTTCACGACCAGGTCCCCGAAGGACCGTGCCGGTTCCGGGTGGCCCAGGGTGGTGCGGGGCCGGCGCAGCACCGCCGCCACCCGGGCGACCAGCTCCCGCACGCTGAAGGGCTTGGTCAGGTAGTCATCGGCGCCCGCTCCCAGGCCCGCCAGTTTGTCCTGCTCCTGACCGCGGGCGGTCAGCATCACCACGTAGCACTGGGAGAAGGTCCGCAACCGTCGGCACACCTCGAGCCCGTCCAGCCCTGGCAGGCCCAGGTCCAGCACCACCACGTCGGGGTCCTGAGCCCGCGCCGCCTCCAGGGCCTCCGGGCCGGAGTGGGCGGTCGAGACGTCGTGGCCGGCCCGCTCCAGATACGAGGCGACGATCTGCGCCAGGGCCTTCTCATCATCCACCACTAGCACTCGCCCCACGGCGGACTCCACGACAGGGTTCACACCCACAGTCTGCCTCGCCGCCCTGCCATGACCGCCACTGGAGCGGCGTGGAGCCCCGATCTTGTCCAAACCTTCAAATCAGGCCACAGGTCCGTGCGGGGACTCCATGGAGCAGGGGAAGGCCCGCTGCGCCGTCAATATAACGATCTGGTCTCGGATGGGTCATCACTGGAGACCCTGCGCCTACCTATCTTAAGGTCGGTCGGCATGGCGGGCATGGAGGTCCCGCTCACCGGTTCACATCATTTGCGTTCTGGACTGGGGGACTCCCCCTATGGAAAGCCCTTTCAAATCGTCGATCAACAGTGTGCGGAGGAACCATGGCTCTGAACTCATGGAAGCTTGTGGCGGCGACTCTCGGTGCTGGTGCACTCATGGCGGCGGGAGCCACCTCGGCAGTAGCCGCCCCTGGAGGGGATGGGAGCGAGCGAGGAGATCGTCAGCGAGCTGTGGTCTACAGATCGTCCGAATCCCACGAGGTCATTCGCTATGGGGATACACCCAGCGGCAATTTCACTTTCACCTACAACGCAGACTACGGCGATGCTGGGTCCTACCAGGCCAGGGAGCTGGCCAAGACCGGCGAATCCGGCCCCTACATCCAGGAGACTCACAGCCGCGAGGTCGTCGGGTCGGGCAGCGACACATGGGTCACCAGTGCTCACTACGCGAATGGCAGGACTCAACGACCCTGATGCTGGATTGTCTCCCCCAGCAGTGATGCCGGTGGACGTCACCCTCTGGATTGATCACCGCGGCTACAACAGGTCCGCCGCAGCCAGGTGCCGCTCGCTCAGCGACGATTGAACCCCCCTCCGTGAGAGGCACGCGGATGACCCCGCGTGGCATTGCCCCGTTCGTCCTCCTTCCGGGATCGATCGATGAGGTTGTCCGCCCTGGAGCAGCTGGAGGGATCAGGCATCGATCACCAGGTCGGTCCGTGCGGTGGAGCAACAGGGCAGGAATTTTCCGGCATCGATCTCCCGTTGCCGGATTCCGCCCTGGTGGTTCATCTCGACCTCTCCGGAGAGCTTGACGACCTTGCAGGAGCCGCACATGCCTTCCTTGCAGTTCGCCCCGATCCTCACGCCCGCACGCTGGGCCACCTCGAGGATGTGGTCGGCGGGGTCGATGCGCACGTTGACGCCGGTGCGCATGAAGGACAAGGTGAGGCTTCCCGTACCGACCGTGTCGAAGTCCGAGGCGTCGGTGGCCCCGGCCTCCGTCTCCACCTCAGGACTGCCGTCGGGACGTGCGGCCTCAGGGCCGGCGGCCTCCAGCGGCAGCCCTGCTGCCTCCAGGGTCCCCTCGGCGTCATAACCCGGCTCGTAGAGCTCGAACGCGGGGGGCTGGCTGTCGTAGTAGTCCTCGGCGGAATCGGCGATCTCCTCGGCGATCTCCTCGGCAATGTCCGCTGCCAGTGCGACTTCCGTCTGATATTCGAGAGCCGTCTGGCGGTCTCCCGAGAAGAACTCCATGTGGATGGAGGTGTCATCGACACCGACCTTCTTGAGGAGCTCAGCGGCGGTGTTGAGGTAACCCTCGGGCCCGCAGGCATAGACCTGGCGGCCGTTGGCATCGGGGGCGACCTCCTCGAGCATGGTCGACGACAGCCTTCCGGTGAGCCATTCCCAGCCCTCGGGCGTGTTGCGGTCGCCCAGGGAGTAGAAGACCTTGATGCGCGGGTCCACGGAGGCGATGTAGGCCAGTTCCTGGTGGAAGGCATAACCGCCGGCCACCGCTCCGTGGTACAACACCACCACTTCGGCCTGCCCGGGCAGGGAGTGGATGGTCCGCACCATCGACATGATGGGGGTGATCCCCGCACCGGCGGCCAGAAGGAGATACCGTGCCCGCCGGTCGGCGTCAGGCAGGTGGAATGCCCCGACGGGTCCGAGCATCTCCAGGACGGTGCCCGGTTTGACGTTCTCGTGGACCCACGGTGATACGAGTCCCGTGGGGTCGCGTTTGACGGAGATGTCGAAGGTCCACGGTCGCGTGGGTGAGCTGGACAGCGAGTAGCTGCGGTCCACGGGGTCCTGGTCCGCGCCGTTCACCGGAAAGGCGACGTTGACGTACTGGCCCGGACGGAACGCCAGCGGCGCTCCGTCGCAGCGGCGGAAGACGAAGGTCATCATGTCGCCGGCCTCGGGAATGACCTCGACGCATTCGGCCATGAACTCCTGGGGATGCCAGGGGCCCAGGGCGCGGGCGGCGCCGGCGGGTCCCTCGGTGGTGGCCATCACCCTGTTCCACGGCATCTCCAGGCCGCGGATGCGCTGTGGTTCCTGGGTGGCCGTCCCCGTGACGAGGTCGGTCATGCCAGGTGCTCCTGCACGCGCTGGACGTACCAGTTGATGAACGCCTCGACCTGGTACTCGCTCTTCATGTACGGGCCGGGCTGGTAGGCGGGGCTGCCGGCGCCCTGCTGGCACAGCTCCACGAACGCCTTGTCCTGCAGGTTGGTCTGCTTCCAGGTGTAGGTGAGTTTCTCCAGGTCGTAGTCGACGCCCTCCTCGGCGTCGTCAGCCACCAGCCAGGTGGTGCGGACCAGTGACTGGTGTTCATTGATGGGGAAGACACCGAACGTGATGACGTGGTCGCCCAGGAAATGGAACCAGCTGTTGGGCTGCAGGTGCATCGAGCAGCGGCCGAGACGGAAGTCCCGCAGGTCCCCGAGCAGCTTCTTGGACAGCCGGCGCCCGTCGGGCGAGAACGATTCGCCGTCACCGTCGAGCGATTCACGGGAGATGCGGATGCCCGCTATGCGCGTGTCCAGCTCCTCGACGACCTCGTACGGCAGGCCATAGCGGCGGCAACGCTCCTCGAGTGAGGACTGTGCTTCCTTGTTGCGGTCCCACACCTCCTCGAGATGGGCGGGGATCAGGCCCTCCGTGAGGCCCCAGGTGGGAAAGAGGGAACAGGCGAGCTCCGGGTGGCCGTCGCAGTGGTAGCACTCACGGTTGTTCTCCATGACGAGCTTCCAATTGCCCTCCTCGACGATGTTCTGCTGGTAGGCGATCTTCGTCTTCGACAGATCGTGGGGCGCCAGGTAGGGCTCGAAGATCTTTGCCGTGTCGTCGAAATCCGCCGGCGGCTCATCCGCGATGCAGACGAAGATGAGTCCGGCGACCACGCGGCTGTGGGCGCGCTTGAGGCCGAAGCAGCCCTTGTCGAACGTCGTTTCCCCCGGGGCCGAGGCATGGATCAGATCGCCGTTGGGGGAGTAGGTCCAGGAGTGATAGCCGCAGACCAGGTTTCCCGTGGTCCCCGCGGGGTCGGTCAGGACGCGGGCGCCGCGGTGGCGGCACACGTTGTGCAGGACGTTCACGCCGCCGTCGTCGTTGTGCAGCACGATCAGGGAGTAGGGACCGTAGTCCACGGTGACGTAGTCGCCCGGTTCCGGAAGTTCGGCGATGCTGGCCGCGAAGATCCAGTGCCGTCCGAAGATGGCCTGCATGTCGATGCTGAAGATCGTCGGATCCGTGTAGAAGGGTGCGTCGAGGGAGTATCCGGCGCGCCGGAAATCGAACAGTTCGGCAATCTCCGCCAACTGCTCGGCGGGCACTGATGACGCGAGCTTTCCACGTGATGTGGGGGACACGTTCACTGGAACAGACATGTGGTTCCTCCCGGGAGGGTTCGGTGAGTGGGGGATCCGTCGGCACCCCGCTGGGGCGCAACCGGTGTGGTCGAAACGTCCTAGTTGTGAGATTAGACACAAGCGCTCTGCGGCAAAAGCGCAAGATCATGGAGATAACCGTGCACAATGTGTGCATGATCGATGCACGTCTCGTCACCCTCAGGGTGTTCGCCCGATGCGGCACCATCAACGCAACCGCGGAGCTCACGGGTTACTCTCCCTCCGC